>JBAIYN010000346.1:0-4766 GCA_037915775.1 Burkholderiales bacterium
CCGGCGCGGCAGTCGGATGCACCGAAGCCGGTGCACGGCACGCTGCCGCGCGCCGAGCGGTTCAGCGCGCATTCGGCGCGCGCCGAACGGACCACGTCGACGATGCGCACGCCCGGCGCGGCGAGCAGGTAGTCGATGTGCCAGTGCGGGCGCTTGTCCCCTCGCAGATGGCGCGCGATACGGGCGTCGAGGTTGCGGCGCGCCGATCCGGTGTACAGGTAGCGGCCGGCCGGAAAGTCGAAGAGGCCGAGGCGGCCGATCGCGCAGCGCAGCGGCCGCGTGATTTCGATCAGCAGCTGATAACTGACGTAGGCCGCCACGGCACCCCCGATCAGGCCGGTGATTGCAGCGACTTCATCTTCGCGACGAAGGTCCGGATGCGTTTCGCGTTCGTGCCGATGTCGCTGCTGCCGAGGCGCGACACCGAGCGGATGTCCAACCGGCTGCCGGCGCCGTGCGGAGCGATCCGGATCACGACGTCGTCCTTGAAACCGAACATCAGCGTGGTCGCGGTCGCCTCGATGCGAAGCTCCTGCGGCACCGCGGCCACGATGTCCCAGCCCATCTCGCGCGCGACGCGCTCGGCCTGCGCAAAGGCCTGCGCGGGCGGCACGTCGAGCAGCGGCGGCGCGATGTCCGGATAGGCGCGCTTCTGCTGCTCGGCAACCGTTGCGTTGTAGTCGAGCGAGTTGCGCGCGCCCTTGCGCAGCGGAAGGATCGCGACGAACTGCGGCGGGTTCGCGGTGTCGGTGCTGATGTCGTGGATGTTCGGCAACCGGGTTGCCTCGCGATAGAAATAAAGCGGCGGACCCGCGGTCGCGATGCCGACGGCCAGCCCCGCCGCTCCGATCGCGACGAAGCGGCGCGTGCCGCGGCGGATCGCCACGGTCGTCGCAACCAAGGAAACCAGCGCGGCGAGCGATGCGAGTCCCGTGGTCCAGGACAGGATGCGGAATCCGGCGCCCAGGCCCCAGATGCCGAGCCGGTAGCCGGGGCCCGCGATCAGCGCACCGAGTGCGCAAGCGGCGGCCAGAAGAAGGCCGACCCACGCGAGCGCGCCCGCGATCCGCCGTGTGGCGCCGGCGCGCTCCACCGAGGTTTCGGCAATTGTCATCGGATTCTCCTCGTGCGTAATGATCGCGCACTTCGCTGGCTGCTCGCTGCCGCCGGAATTTCGGCGGCCGTCGATGCCGCGCACCGTAGACTGCGCGCTGCAGGCGAAGTTCGCGCGCCGAGCCCCATGGGTGATTCCGATGGCGCGCGCCCGTCTCGAAAAACAAGATGACCATCACCGTCGTCGCCGTCTTCGCGATCGTCTACCTGGGCATGATCCTCGGCGGGCTGCCATTCCTGCAGCTCGACCGCACCGGGGTGGCGTTGCTCGGCGCGATCGCGCTGGTCGCGATCGGCGACCTGACGCCGGAGCAGGCCGCGCAGTCGATCCACCTGCCGACGTTGCTGCTGCTGTTCTCCTTCATGGTGATCTCGGCGCAGATGCGGCTCGGTGGTTTCTACGACTGGGTCACGCAGCACATCGCGGCGTTGCCGCTGCCCCCGGCGGCGCTGCTCGCGATGGTGGTCGCGGTGACGGCCGCGCTGTCGGCGGTGTTCAGCAACGACATCGTGTGCCTGGCGGTCGCACCGGTGCTGGCCGAGGCTTGCCTGCGACGCGGACTCGATCCGGTGCCATTCCTGCTCGCGCTGGCTTGCGCCGCCAACATCGGCTCCGCGGCAACCCTGATCGGCAACCCGCAGAACATGCTGATCGGACAGGTGCTCAGGCTGCCGTTCGGCGGCTACTTTCTCGAGGCGATCGTGCCCGTGCTGCTCGGCCTCGCGACGCTGTGGCTGATTCTGGCCTGGCAGTCGCGCGGAAGATGGAGCGCGGCGCATCCGCCGCCGGAATCAGGACGCGCGGGCGACATCCCGCTCGACCCCTGGCAGACGGCAAAGGGCCTGGCGGTCGCGGCGGCGCTGATCGTCGTTTTCCTCTTTTCCGGCCTGCCGCGCGATGTCGCTGCGCTGACCGGCGCCGGCCTGCTGCTGATGAGCCGCAAGCTGCACTCGGCGAACACGCTCGGCCTGGTGGACTGGGAACTGCTGATCCTGTTCATCGGCCTGTTCGTCGTCAACCATGCGCTCGAACGCACCGGCGTGACCGCAGAAGCGGTGCGCTGGCTCGCCGCGCAGGGATTCGCGCTGAGCGAACCCGGTCCGCTGTTCGCCGCGACGCTGGCGCTGTCGAACGTGGTGTCGAACGTGCCCGCGGTGATGCTGCTGCTGCCGGCGGCGACCAAGCCGTTCTCCGGCCCGATGCTCGCGCTGGTCAGCACGCTGGCAGGCAACCTGCTGATCGTCGGCTCGATCGCCAACATCATCGTCGTCGACGCCGCCCGCCGGCAGGGCATCGCGATCGACTGGCAGCGCCATCTGCGCACCGGCCTGCCGGTGACGCTGGCCACGCTCGCGATCACCGCCGCCTGGTTCGGCTGGCGCGCCGGGGTGATGGTGTTCTGATCGAGCGAGATGAAGCGGTACAGTAACGGCTGCACCGATAAAGGTCGAACAACGATCGCCATCGAATAACGGGAGACACGCCATGAGCAATCGTCGTCAGTTCATCCAGCACGCCGCGGTCGGCGCCGCCGCGCTTGCCGTTCCCCTGATCGGCGGCGCGCAGCCGAAGTCGGTGAAGGTCGGCATCCTGCACCCGGTGACCGGAGCGCTGGCATTTTCCGGGCAGCAGTGCCGCGAAGGCGCGCTGCTCGCGGTCGAAGACATCAACAAGGCCGGCATCAAGTCGCTCGGTGGCGCCAAGATCGACGTGCTGCTGGGCGACGCGCAGAGCACGCCGCAGGCGGGTACCGCGGAAATCGAGAAGATGAACGAGGCCGGCTGCGCGGCGGTGGTCGGCGCCTATGCGTCGGCGATCTGCCTCGCCACCACGCAGGCGGCGGCCAAGTACAACCTGCCGCACGTGGTCGACGTCGGCGTGGCCGACCAGATCGTCGAGCGCGGCCTGAAGAACACGTTCCGCTTCGGCCCCGGCTACCGCGTGTGCGCGCAGATCGCGGTGAACAACCTGCACGTGATGAACGTCGCCGCCGGCAAGCCGGCCAAGACGGTGATGATCATCCACGAAGAGTCACTGTTCGGCACCGGCACCGCCAACCTGCTGGCGCGCGAGCTGCCGGGCTACGGGTACGAGGTGAAGGAGATCATCAAGCACGCCAACCCGACGCGCGACTTCAACAACATCGTGCTGCGGATCAAGGCGGTCAACCCCGACATCGTGATTCCGGCCAACTACTACAACGAATACGCGCTGCTGGTGCGCACGATGCAGCAGCAGAAGGTGGTGCCGAAGGCGATCTATTCGGTGCTCGGCGGCGCGGCGTCGAGCTACAAGTTCGTCAAGGAGTATCCCGACGCGGCCAACGGCATCATCGACTGCAACCACTGGTTCAACCCGAAGGACAAGCGTTCGGGCGAGCTGCGCCGGCGCGTCGAGGCGAAGGGGCTCTACTTCACCTACGAGATCTTCAATACCTACACCGCGGTGCGGCTGCTCGCCGACGCGCTCGAGCACGCGAAGAGCGCCGACCGCGCCGCGATCATCGACGCGCTCGAGAAGAGCACTTTTTCCGATCACTTCATGCCGTACGGACCGACCAAGTTCGTCAACGGCCAGAACACCGGTGCGCAGCCGCTGATGACCCAGGTGATCAAGGGCGACATCCGCGTGATCGTTCCGCGCGAGTACCGCGAAGCGGAGCCGATCTTCCCGCTCCGCGCCTGACCCGCCCGCGCCGCCGTGCTCGAGTTCGGCATCCTGTTCCCGTCGGTGCTGAACGGGCTGACCACGGGCGGCGTGTACGCGCTGGTCGCGCTCGGGCTGACGCTGATCTACGGCGTGCTGCACATCATCAACTTCGCGCACGGCGCGGCATTGATGGTGGCGCTGTACGCGGTGTACCTGCTGCATGCGCGGCTCGGCATCGATCCCTATCTTGCGCTGCCGATCGTCGTGCCGGGCATGTTCGCGTTCGGCTACGCGCTGCAGCGGATCGTCATCAACCGCGCAAGCCACGGCAAGGACGAGAACATCCTGCTCGCCACGCTCGGCATCGCGATCGTGCTGGAGAACCTGGCGCTGCTGGTGTTCAAGAGCGACACGCGCTCGATCGAGACCGCGTACACGCTCGCCACGGTTCCGATCGGCCCGGCGATGATCGCGGTGCCGAAGCTCATCGCCTTCGGCGGCGCGCTGGTCGCCTCCGCGCTGCTGCTCGCGATCGTCACGCGCACCGACCTGGGCCGCGCGATCCGCGCGGTGGCCAGGGAGAAGCACGGCGCGAAACTGATGGGGATCGACGTCGACCACATCTACGCGATGAGCTTCGGCATCGGCCTGGCGTGCCTCGGCGCCGCGGCCTGCTTCCTGCTGCCGGCGTACTACGTCAACCCGCAGGTCGGCAACGGCTTCGTGCTGGTGGCGTTCACGATCGTCGTGCTCGGCGGAATGGGCAGCTTCGCGGGCGCGCTGCTCGGCGGATTGCTGATCGGCGTGGTCGAGTCGCTCGGCGGGTTGTTCCTGGGCGAATCGCTCGGACAGATCGGCATCTTCGCGATCTTCATCGCGGTGCTGCTGTTCCGCCCGCAGGGGCTGTTCGGGTCGCGCGCGTGACCGGCATGAAGGACCTGGCCGCGATCGGAGTCTTTGCGGCGGCGCTGATCCTGCTCACGCTGGCGACCGATTCCGGCGT
>JBAIYN010000105.1:0-1818 GCA_037915775.1 Burkholderiales bacterium
CACCAGGTTGCCGTCCACGAGTCCGCAGGCGAGCGCGACGAGGGTAGCCAGAAGCGCGGCATCGAACAGGTCGCCTAGGCCACTCGGCGCGTCGGAGATTCGCGAGCGCAGCTTCCCCAACCAGACGACGACCGCGAGGACGACGACTGCGGTCGCAGGCAGGCCGATCTCCGCCGCGAGTTGCAGTACCCAGTTGTGGGGGTGAGCCGCCCAGACGTGCGGGATCGCCGCGAACTGCATCGGACCGATGCCCAGCCACGGCGACGACGCGATCGCTCCAAGGCTGGACTTGAGCAGAAGATCCCGGCCGTTGGGACTCAGAACGGGATCGGCGCGCATCGTGATACCGCCAGTGGCCGCGAACCAGCCGGGCAAGAGGTGGAACAGCAACGCGTACAACCAAGCGCCGAGCACCAACGTGGCGAGCAGCGTCCAGACGATGGACAGCGGCCTTCGCTTCCAGGTCAGCGCCACGAAGCCGATCGAACCGAGGGCTATTGCGAACAGGACCGCGCGGGTTCCCAGCGCGAAGTTGAACGTCCACAGCAGCACCAGCACCGCGAAGGACACCGCGCGCAACGACCCCGGTTCGGACGAAGGCAACGTGAGTCGCGCCACGAACGGCATCAGAAGCATGTAGAGCGCGCTCTCGAAGCGGGGATTGGCGAACCCCAGCAGCAGGACCTCGACGGTGAGGTCCCGTTGCATCGACATCGCAGCGAGGTAGCGCACGAGGATGCCGACGCAGTGCGCGCCGGCGAGCAGCAGGATGCCGCGCTCAAGCCAGGGCCCCGTGCGCGGTACGCGGCGCAGCGTCGCGGCAGTCAGCATGACTAGCCCTGCGAGGGCAACGTAAAGTGCAAGCTCGCCGAAAGCGGCGAAACGAAACCCGGCGAACAGTGCCGACGCGGTCCCCGCCGCCAATGCGGTCCAGAGCGGCCACGGGAACGACGGGATCGAGCGGGCCACGGACGAGAGGCACAGCGTCACGAGTGCGGCAGCCGTCACGAGCAGCAGGATCAGCTGCACGGCCCGTTGCTCGTTGTGCCACGAGTCGATCCAGCCGAAACCGTTCGTTGATGCGAACAGCAGATAGATTGACCAAGCGGCGAGGACCGCGAGCAGCACCCGGTCCGCTCCGGAATTCGCCGCGAGGCATGATTCGCCCCCGACCGAAGTCCTAATCGAAGCTTCGCTCATGAAACGTCGTCTCTGCTCGAATCTGGCTTGTCACTGGCTACTCATTCGCGGCACTTGCACCGGGCGCCATTCGCTGCAGAAAGGTTAGGTACCGACTCCCGTTCGCGTTCTATTGCAGGCATTCGAATTCGTGTAGCGCCAACTCACCGTGGGCGAGCTTGGTGACGTCGACGGAGTCAGGGTGACAACGCATCCTCCGGCCCGAGCGTCGCCGGTCATCACGATGGCCGCATTGCCAGCGGTAAGCGAAATCGGGCCAGCGGTATAGGGCAAGGTCGGCAGGGAATACGTCGCTGGCACAAATCCCTGGTTAATCAGCTTAGTGTCGGCGTCGCAACTCGTGTACTGGCCATCGTTGTTCTGCAGGCACTCGGCGATGGCCTGCTTGAGTTCCCCGAGCACCATGTAATTGTTCGACCATCTCGATCTGACCAGGTAGTCCTGGTATTGAGGTATCGCGATGGCGGCGAGAACCGCGATGATCGCGACAACGATCATCAGTTCAATCAGTGTGAAGCCGCGCTGAACTTTCACTCTTGGCCTCGTCTCTGAGGAGCTTGATCACTGCAAATACTGAAGACAGAAAAAAGGCCGGCCAGCGGCCGGCCCTTCTCCATT
>JBAIYN010000136.1:0-4426 GCA_037915775.1 Burkholderiales bacterium
TGATCGAGCCCGTCAGCAGCAGCCCGGTGCCGCTCTGGTCGAGCACGAACATGAATGGCAGCAGGAATGCCGGCACCGTGTACTTCCAGCATTGCAGCGTCGTCCTGTAGGGATCGCCGCCGGTGATTGCGGCGGCCGCGAACGGCGACAGTGCGGTTGGTGGCGACACCTCGGACAGCACCGCGTAATAGAAGATGAACATGTGCGCGGCGAAGTCCGGCACGCCGAGCTTGATCAGCGCCGGCGCCGTGATCACCGCGCAGATGATGTAGGACGCAGTCACCGGCACCGCCAGGCCCACGATCCAGACCACCAGCGCGGTGAAGATCGCGGTCAGTAGCAGCGAGCCGCCGGCGTAGTCGATCACGATGCCGCTGAACTTGAGCCCGAGCCCGGTCAGCGTGACCACGCCGACGATGATGCCGGCCCCGGCGCAGGTCGCGGCGACGTTGATCACGCCCACCGAGCCGCCCTGCAGCGCCTTGACCAGTCCGGATTCGTAGAGCCCGCGCCAGAAGGGCGCGCGACCGCGCAGCACGTCATACGGAACGATCGCGCAGTCACGGTGCAGGAAGCTCGTCGCCGCGGTCACCACCGTGGCCCAGAACACCGACAGCACCGGCGAATAGCCGAGCAGCATGAAGGCGATGATCGACACCAGCGACAGGAAGTGGAACCAGTACTTCTTCGTCAGATTCCACGTCGAGTCGACCATCGTGAACGCCGCGGCCCGCATGTGGTACTTGCGCGCATCGATCTCGACCATAAGGAACAGCGCGAAGTAGTAGAGCAGCGTCGGGATCGTCGCCATCAACAGCACGTCGAGGTACGAGATCTTCAGGAACTCGGCGATCAGGAAGGCGGCGGCGCCCAGTACCGGCGGCGAGATGATCGCGCCCAGCCCGCCAGCGGCCAGCAGCCCGCCGGCCGCGTTCTTTTCGTAGCCTGCCTTGGCGAGCATCGGATATGCGACCGAGCCGATCGTCACCGTGGTCGCCACGCCGGAACCGGATGGCCCGCCGAGCAGGAACGACGACAGCACGACGGTGCGGCCGACGCCGGTCGGCTTGCCTCCCATTGCGGCGAACGAGAAGTCGATGAAGAACTTCCCGGCGCCGGAGAACTGCAGAAACGCGCCGAAGATCGTGAACAATATGATCAGCGACGACGACACGTCGACCGCCACGCCGTAGATGCCCTCGAGCGTCATGTACATGTGGCCGACCAGGCGTCCGACCTCGTAGCCCTTGTGCGTCCACGGCGCCGGCAGCATCGGACCGATCAGCGCGTACGCGATGAACGCGGACGTGATGATCGGCATCACCCAGCCCGTCGTGCGGCGCATCGCTTCCAGGACCAGCACGATCAGAGCGATACCGACCACGATGTCCCAGTTGTTCGGCGCCGTGTTGCGGTCGGTGAAATCATCGCCACCGGCGATCAGGTAGGCGACGATCGCGATCGCAAGCGCCGCCGCGAGCCAGTCCCACCACATGATGCGGTGGCGAAAGCGCTTCGCGAGTGGGAACGACAGGAAGCAGAGCGCCTGGATCAGCGCGACGTGCAGCGGCCGCAAGGTCTGGGTCGGCACGATCGCATACGCGGTGTACAGATGGAAGACCGAGATCCCCGCCGCCAACAGCGTGACGAGCACGCCGAGGGGACCGGAGAGCCGGTGTGCCCGGCCCTCCTCTTCCTCGACATATTCCTCGGCGCGCGCGAGCGCGTCTTCGCTGACTTCGGCGGTGTCTGACAGCGGCCCTGTGGCCCGCGGCGCCGCCACTATTCGACCTTCACGCCCTTCTCAGCGAAGTACTTCAACGCCCCCGGATGGAATGGCACCGGTGTGGCGGCCGCCTTCTGGTTCTCCAGCCTGATGTTCGCCGCCTCCTTGTGCACGGCGATCAGTTCGTCGCGCCTTTCGAAGATTGCCTTCACGATGTTGTAGGCGGTCTTTTCGTCCATGCTCTCGCTCGTGACGAGGATGTTCATCACTGTGGCCTGCCTGTTGTCGGCGTCCATGCCTCGGTAGGTGTCCTTCGGGATCACGTCCTGTACGTACAAGTTGCCGTATCTGGCGTTCATCTTTGCCACCAGATCCGAGTGGTCGATCAGCTTGATCTTCGTTCCCGGGGTGTTGGCGAGATCGGTGACCGCCGCGGTGGGAAGTCCTCCAACCCAGAAGAATGCATCGATCTTGCGGTCCTTGGTCGCGTTGACCGACTCGGCTACGCCGAGCCGCTCTCGCTTCATGTCCTTGTCCTTGTCGAGCCCCGCCGCCTCGATCAGGCGGAACGCCATCACTTCGGTGGCGCTGCCCGGCGAGCCGGTCGACACGCGCTTGCCCTTCAGGTCCTCGATCTTGGTGATGCCGGTGCCGTCGACCGTCACGACGTGCATGCGGTTCGGATACAGGATCGCCAGCGCGCGCAACGGCACCTTGGCGCCCTTGAACTTGTCCTCGCCGCGCGCCGCCTCGAGTGCCGCGTCGGCCATCGTGAAACCGATGTAGGGTTTGCCGGTGGCGATCAGCTTCAGATTGTCGACCGATCCGCCGGTGACTTCGGCCGTCGCTTGCATGCCGGGCACGTACTTCGACAGCACCGCCGCGATGCCGCCCCCCATCGGGTAATACACGCCCCCGGTGCCGCCGGTGCCGATCGAGATGTTCTGTGCCTGCGCCGCGATTGCGATGCCGCCGATGAGGCCCGCGCAGGCGCGAATAAAGGATCTTCCCGTCATTTCCCCTTCTCCGTCCGATTGTCTCAGGTGCACGCGTGTCGGCCGCGGCCAGGCGGCTGCACGCGATGACGGATGCTGATCCGCTCAGGCCGGAGCGGTCAAGTCAGGCAAAACGCAGGGCGTAGATCGGCGGCAGGTGATTGCTGATCGTGCGCCACGTCTCGCCGCCGCCGTTGGAGACCCACAGCGAGCCGGTGGTGGAGCCCATTGCAAGGACGCTGCCGTCGGAGGTGATGTCGAGCGCATGACGGTATACGAGGTCGAACGCATCGCGGTGGGGCAGTCCGCCGCGCAGCACTTCGAATGTCTCCCCGCCGTCCTCGGTATGCGACACGACCAGTTCGCCGTCGACCGGGACGCGTTTCTCGTCCTTGATCGCGGGCACGAACCAGGCCATTGCCGGGTTGTGTGGATGCACCGCGACCGCGAAGCCGAAACTGCTCGGAATCGCGCTCGTGACCTCGTGCCAGGTCGCACCGCGGTCGCCTGATTTCCAGATGCCGCAGTGATGCTGGGCCCACAGCACATTCGGATCGGACACGCACTGGACGATCCGGTGCGGATCCTGGATCACCGGATCTTCGCGCCGCTCGGGCGGCATGAAGTCCGCGCGCATGCCGCGTCCCGGACGCCAGGTTCGACCGCCGTCCTGGGTCCGCCACGCGCCGCCGCAGGAAACGCCGACGACGATGTCGTCCGGATCGGTCGGATGCACGCAGATCGAGTGGATGCCGGGAAGGTCGTAGCCGCCGCCGAACCATTGCCTGCGCTCGGGCATGTTCCAGAGGCTTTCGATCAGGATCCATGTGCGGCCGCCGTCATCGGAACGGAACAGGCCGCCCGGGTTCGTTCCGGCCCAGACGCGCTCCGGCGTCATCGGGCCGAAGCCCTCGAGGATCCAGACCTGGTCCAGCGTCCACGCATGCGGGTCTTCCGCCTCTCCGGGCTTTGCCGGCGGCTTCGGCGGATACGCGGGCGCGGCGACCTCCTCCCACGTGGCACCCGCGTCATCGGATAGCCGCAGCTTCACGCCGAAATGCCCGAGCTTCAGCGCGGCCAGCCAGCGCTGTCCGGTTGCATCGACGAGCACGGACGTGACCGGCTCACCGAGAAAGTGCGTGCTGCGCAGTTCCCACTCGTCGCCCTCCATTTCGTACACCAGCAGGCCTTTGTGGGTCGCGATGAACAGGTCCGGCATTTGCTCCTCCCGTTGTGATTTCGCGCGGCGGCGAGTGTGACCCGGAGTCAGCCCCCGGACAAGGCCTGGGCAACGTAGACCCGGTCGCCCGGCGCGAGCGCGCGTTCGAGCCGGACGCGGTCGTGCAGCAGTTCACCGTTGATGAACACCGCCACATGCTTGCGCACCGCGCCCTGGTCGTCGAGCACATAGGCGCGCAGCCCGGGCGCGGCGGCAAGCGCGATGTCGAGGGCGCCGCGCAGCGTGCGCGCGTCGACTGCCTGCGCCGGGCACGGCACGTGGCGCTGTAGTTGAGGTGCGAATTCGACCTGGGGCATCGCAGCCGCCTCGCTACTTCTTCCGATCCGATTGCTGCTGAAACTTGCGCAGCTGCTCCATCCACTCGGTCCAGTCGACCGGGCCCGATTCGAAGCGTTTCTTGAGATTGCCGAGCACGTTGCCCCACGCGCGGTCGAAGTATGCGTAGGCCTTGTCCCACTCGCCGCC
>JBAIYN010000615.1:0-1521 GCA_037915775.1 Burkholderiales bacterium
GCCGAACTGCCGCGCGCGCACGCGTTCTACGAGACGCACGTCGACTGGTTCGCGGTGCGCGATGAATTGCCGAAGAAGGCTTCAGACGGCACGGCGATGTAGCGGAGTGCGTCTCGCGGTCAGACCAGTTCGCGCAGCAGGAGTGTCGCCGGCGCGACGCGGATGCCTTCAGGAGTGACATAGTCCCTGGCCCCTGCGGCGCTGACCTGCCACGCGGGCACGGCAGGGAAGCGCTGCTTCAGGTAGCGCAGCGACGCATCTACCGGGGCGTCCTCCCACTTGCACTCGACGAAGCCGGTCGGTTCGCCGCCGCGCTCGGTCAGGACGAAATCGACTTCGCGCCCGTCGATGTCGCGGAAGTAGCGCAGCTCGAGCGCGCGACCCTGCGCGTCGATCTGGTACTCGACCCACTTCAGCAGGTGTGCGGCCACCAGGTTCTCGAAGCGCGCCGGCAGCGAATCGACCTGCGTCCAGTCGAAGTGATAGTGCTTCTGCGCCTTCTTGATTGCGCGCAGTCTCGGCGCGCCGAACGGGGCCACGCGAAAAATCGCGTACAGGCGCTCGAGCACGTCGAGCCAGCGCGCCAGCGTGGCGTGCGCGACCTGCAGGTCCTCGCGCAGCGCGTGGATCGACAGCGGACTGCCGACGCGCTGGGGCAGCGCGATCGCCAGCAGTTCGAGCTTGGCGAGGTCGCTGATGCTCTCCAGGCTGGTCACTTCCTCCCGGATCAGGCGGTCGCGATAGGCGAGCGACCAACGTCGTGCCTCGGTCGCGTTGGCGCCGAGGAACGGTTCGGGGAACCCGGACAATTCCAGCAGCGCGCGCAGGTCATCGGGTGACGAAGCGCGCAACTCGGCGACCGACAGCGGGTGCAGCCGCAGAAAGTGGTAGCGACCCTGCAGCGAGTCGCCGCCGAAGCGATAGAAATCCAGTCGCGCGCTGCCGCTGACCAGGATGCGCTGGCCGGTCCGCCTTGAGTCGTACAGCCCCTTCAGGAAGTTGCGCCACCCGCGGTACTTGTGGATCTCGTCGAAGAACCAGGCATCGGTCGGCGGCAGCATCCCGCGCAGGATGGCATCGCGGTCCGTGGTCACGTCGTAGTTGAGGTAGGCGCGCGGATACGGGATCACGGCGCGGCCGAGGCTGGTTTTGCCGACCTGGCGCGGGCCACCGAGGAACACCATCTTGCGGGCGAGGTCGGACTCGACCTGCGCCTGCAGGTAACGTGGGACGAGCGCTGCCGTCATCGGATTCGATCTGCCACCCGGGCGGGTAATTTTAGCCTAGGTGGAAAAAACTCGCGAGTTATTTTCACCTAGGTGGAAATTCCCCGTAGGCCGGATCAGCCCGCGCCGCGACCCGCCCCGAACTCGCGCAGCGCGTGCCCGGTGTGTGTGTCGCGCCGCGTCAGCTGCTGCGGCGAACATTGGGCCACCACTTGGCCGCCACCGTCGCCGCCCTCGGGGCCGAGGTCGACGATCCAGTCGGCCTCGGCGATCACGTCGAGGTTGTGCTCGATCA
>JBAIYN010000022.1:0-4568 GCA_037915775.1 Burkholderiales bacterium
CATACGCCCACTCGGGCCCGCAACGGCAGCCGCCGTTGCTCAGGACCCGTCCCGTCGGGTTGCCGCCAGAAAGCCCGGCTGCGTTGTTGCACGGCTTGGCCGTAGGCCCGGCTACTGTCCTGCGCCGCGCGCCTAGCATCCGGGCTTTCTGGCGGCAACGCATCGTACGAATCACTCACGGACAAGCTCCTATTCCCAGTCCAGCGCGCCCTTCTTCCACTCGTAAAGGAAGCCGACCGTCAGGATCGCGAGGAACAGCATCATCGACCAGAAGCCCGCGCTCCACGCCGGCAGGTCGCCGAGCACGACTGCCCAGGGAAACAGGAACGCGATTTCCAGATCGAACAGGATGAACAGGATGGCGACGAGGTAATAGCGCACGTCGAACTTCATGCGTGCGTCCTCGAACGCCTCGAAGCCGCATTCGTACGGCGACAGCTTCTCCGGATCGGGCTTGTGCGGGCCGAGCAGCGCACCGACCGCGATCGGCGCCACGCCGACGACGATCCCGATCAGGATGAACAGAAGCACGGGGAGGTAACTGTCGAGGTTCATTCCCGGTCCATCAGCGCACTATCGGAGTCGAGCGTCCGCGCATTCAATCAACCGGGCGCGCACGCCTCGCATATCCCTTTGACCCGACGCTCGACGAATGGTGCCGACGGTGAGACTCGAACTCACACGGCTTGCGCCGCCACCCCCTCAAGATGGTGTGTCTACCAATTCCACCACGTCGGCATGGGCGCGGATTCTACTTCAATCACTCCGTCGCCGCCGCGCGCTCACTTGGGGATTTCGCCGGCCTTGCTCGCTTCTCCCGCCGGTGCGGCCTGCTTCTTCTCCTCCTTGGCGGGTTCGGTCTTCGCGGGCTCTGCAGGCGGCATCGTTCCCATCACTCCACCTTGCGGCGCCCGCACGGCACGGACGGACGTCACGCTGTAGGCGAGCGCGAGCGTGGCGATGAAGAAAACGCTGGCGACAGCCGCCGTACTGCGCGAAAGGAAATTCGCCGAACCGCTGGCGCCGAACAGGCTGCCCGAGGCGCCACTGCCGAATGCCGCGCCCATGTCGGCGCCTTTGCCGTGCTGAAGCAGCACAAGAACGATGATCGCAATCGCAGACAGCACCTGGATCACGATCAGCAGGGTGGTTAGATAGGCCATCTCGATTCCTCTGATAACTCGGTTTCAGCGCGCCGCACTGCAGATCGCCAGGAAGTCACGCGCGACCAGCGAGGCGCCGCCGATCAGTCCGCCGTCGATATCGGCCTGCGCGAAAAGCTCCCCCGCGTTCGCGGGTTTCACGCTGCCGCCGTACAGGATGCGCACCGCACCTGCGGCCGCCGCGTCGGCGCGCGCCAGCTGCGCGCGGATCGCTGCGTGCACTTCCTGCGCCTGCGCCGGCGTGGCGGTGCGGCCGGTTCCGATCGCCCACACCGGCTCGTAGGCGAGCGTGGCGCCCGCGAGCTGGCTCACGCTGCAACGCTTGAGCACCGCGTCGAGCTGCGCGCCGACGACGTCCATCGTGCGCCCGGCTTCGCGCTCCGCGAGCGTCTCGCCGATGCACACGATCGGCTTCAGCCCGACGGCGAATGCGCGTGCCGCCTTGGCGGCGACGAGTTCGTTCGTCTCTCCGTACAGCGCGCGCCGCTCCGAGTGGCCGACGATCACCCACTTGCAGCCGACATCGACCAGCATTTCGCCCGCGATCTCGCCGGTGAATGCCCCCGGCGCTTCGACCGCGAGATTCTGCGCTCCGGGCTCCGCTGCAAGACCGGCCAGCCCGTCGCGCACCTGCGCCACGTATACGAACGGCGCGCATACGGCGAGATCGCACGACCAGCGCCCCGCACAGAGTTCGGACAGCCAGGCAGCATTCGCAGCCAGCGAGCCATTCATCTTCCAGTTGGCGGCAACGAGTTTGCGGCGCGCGGTCATGAGTTCTCCTGCGGCCGGTGCGCCGCCTGCTCGGTGATGCCCAGCACGATCTTGCCGACATGCTGGCTCGATTCCATCAACGCGTGCGCGGCGGGCGCGTCGGCCAGTGCGAACGATTTGTACAGCATCGGCTTCACGCGGCCACCTTCGATCAGCGGCCAGACGTGCTCGCGCAGGCGGCGCGCGATCGCGGCCTTGAATTCGACCGGACGCGGCCGCAGGGTCGAGCCGGTCACCGTCAGCCGCCGGCGCAGGACCGCGCTGCAGTCGAGCGTCGCGCGGGAGCCGCCGAGCAGCGCGATGATGACCAGCCGTCCGTCGTCGGCCAGGCATTCGATCTCGCGCGGCAGGTAATCGCCGGCGACCATGTCGAGGATCACGTCGACGCCACGCTTGGCCGTCAGTTCGCGCACGACCGCGACGAAATCCTCGCTGCGGTAGTTGATCCCGCGGCGCGCGCCCAGCCGCTCGCACACACGACACTTGTCGTCGCTGCCCGCCGTTGCATACACGGTGCTGCCGAACGCGGCTGCAATCTGGATCGCCGCCACGCCGATGCCGCTCGAGCCGCCCTGCACCAGCAGAGATTCGCCCGGCGCAAGACGGGCGCGATCGAACACGTTGCTCCAGACGGTGAAGTGCGTCTCCGGCAGCGCGGCCGCCTCGGCGAACGTGAGGCCGCGCGGCACCGGCAGCATCTGGCCCACCGGCGCCGTGCAGTATTCAGCGTAGCCGCCACCCGCGACCAGTGCGCACACCGCATCGCCCTTGGCAAGGCCGCTGCCGGCAAGGTCACCATCCTCGATCACACCGGCGATTTCGAGCCCCGGCAGGTCGGATGCCCCGGGCGGCGGCGCGTACGCACCCTTCCGCTGCAATACATCGGGGCGATTCACGCCAGCCGCGTACACGCGGATCAGCGCTTCGCCCGGCCCCGGCTGCGGCCGAGGCCGATCGCACAGGCGCAGCACATCCGGCCCGCCCGGCTGAGCGATCTCGATCGCCTTCAACGCCCGACTCCCGTCAAGGACTACTGCTGCGTGCCGCCGAGTTCAGCCGCGGCCGCCTTCATCGACAGTCGCACGCGGCCTTTTTCATCGGCCTCGATCACCTTGACCTTCACCGCCTGGCCTTCCTTCAGGTAGTCGGCAACCGCGTTCACGCGCTCGTTGGCGATCTGGGAGATGTGCAGCAGACCGTCGCGCCCCGGCAGGATCTGCACGATCGCGCCGAAATCGAGCAGCCTCAGAACGGTGCCGTCGTAGATCTTGCCGACCTCGACCTCGGCGGTCAGTTCCTGGATCCGCCGCTGTGCTTCCTTGCCTTTTTCCAGATCCACGCTGGCGATGATCACGGTGCCGTCGTCCTCGATGTCGATCTGGGTGCCGGTTTCCTCGGTCAGCGCGCGGATCACCGCGCCACCCTTGCCGATCACGTCGCGGATCTTCTCCGGGTTGATCTTCATCTTGATCAGGCGCGGGGCGAAAGCCGACAGCTCGCCGCGCGGCGCTTCCATTGCCTGCTGCATGTGCTGCAGGATGTGCATCCGGCCTTCCTTCGCCTGATCGAGCGCCACCTTCATGATTTCCTTGGTGATGCCCTCGATCTTGATGTCCATCTGCAGCGCCGTGATGCCGTTCACGGTCCCCGCCACCTTGAAGTCCATGTCGCCGAGATGGTCCTCGTCGCCGAGGATGTCGGTGAGCACCGCGAACTTGTTGCCCTCTTTGATCAGGCCCATCGCCACCCCGGCCACGTGCGCCTTCATCGGCACACCGGCATCCATCAGCGCCAGGCAGCCGCCGCACACGGAGGCCATCGACGAAGAGCCGTTCGATTCGGTGATTTCCGACACGACGCGGATCGAGTACTGGAAATCCTCCGCGCTCGGCAGGCAGGCGATCAGCGCGCGCTTGGCCAGCCGGCCGTGCCCGATTTCGCGGCGCTTGGGCGCTCCGACGCGGCCCGTCTCGCCGGTCGCGAACGGCGGCATGTTGTAGTGGAGCATGAAGCGCTCGCGGTACTCGCCCATCAGCGCATCGATGATCTGCTCGTCCTGCTTGGTGCCGAGCGTGGCGGTCACGAGCGCCTGCGTCTCGCCGCGCGTGAAGAGCGCCGAACCATGCGTACGCGGCAGCACGCCGAGCCGGATCCCGATCGGCCGCACCGTGCGCGTGTCGCGGCCGTCGATGCGCGGCTCGCCGTCGAGGATCTGGCTGCGCACGATCTTCGCCTGCAGGTCGAACATGATGCCGTCGATCTCGTTGTCGTCGGGTCGCGGCTGGCCGCTGCTCGCGGCCTCCTCCTCGAGCCGGGTCCACAGGCGTGAATAGGCTTCCTCGATCTTCTGCGAGCGGGCCTGCTTGCTGCGGATCTGGTAGGCGGCGCGCAGGTCGGCACCGGCGATGCCGATGACTTTCGCGATCAAAGCCTCGTTCTTCTCCGACGGCTGCCAGCCCCATGCCGGCTTGCCGGAATCGCGCACCAGCTCGTGGATCGCGTTGATCGCGGCCTGCATCTGGTCGTGGCCGAAGACGACTGCGCCCAGCATCACGTCCTCGGGCAACTGATCCGCTTCGGATTCGACCATCAGCACCGCGCGCTCGGTGCCGGCCACGACGAGGTCGAGCT
>JBAIYN010000324.1:0-3044 GCA_037915775.1 Burkholderiales bacterium
GGCAGGCATCGATGTCTCCGAATCGCCGGTGACACCTTCCCAACTGGCGGAACTGTTGAACTTCGTGCTCGACGGCACCATCAGCGCTAAGACCGCGAAGGAGTTGTTCCAGGAGTTCTGGTCGCAAGGATCGAGCACGCCCCCGGGACGTTCTGTTTCGGTTCCGACACCGCAACTTCCTCTTGGTGCCCGCGGTGACACTCAAGTGTTCCAGAGCATCGCTTTGCTCATCGAGTCACGCGGCCTGAAGCAGATCTCAGACGCGGGCGCGATCGAGAAGCTGATCGACGAAGTGCTGGCCGCCAACTCAAAGTCGGTCGAGGAATTCCGCGCCGGCAAGGAAAAGGCATTCAACGCGCTGGTCGGCCAGTGCATGCGCGCGACCAAGGGCAAGGCCAACCCGCAGCAGGTCAACGAGATCCTGCGGCGCAGGCTGGCAGGCTGACGCCTGGAAACGAAACCGCCCGGAATGTCCGGGCCGTTTGCTTCGGCGACTGCGGCCGATCAGGGGAAGGTGAAGTTCACCGTCGCGTTGCCGGAGGTCACGTCCGCCGGCGCGGTCTTGACGTTGCCGTTCGCATCGGTCGCCTCGACCGTGTACTTGCCGGCGGTCGTCGCGGTTCCGGAGGCTGAGAACGACAGCGCCGCCGGCGAATAGGTCGCAAGCTGCGCGGCCGCCCGTGGCAGCGTCATCGAATAGGCGCCGGCGCCGTCGGTGTTCCGACTCGCCGCCTCGATCGCCGGCACACTGCCCACCGCCTGCAGTGCGCGCACGGTCGCCGGCAGCGCCGCTGCCGGGCCGACCGTGCCCGAAACGGTCGACATCGCCGAACTCGTCGACATCGTGATCGCAGGCACGTTGGTGGTGGCGCCCATAGTGACCGGAACACCGGTCACCACCGACGTCGCCGCCCCCGACATCGTGATCACGAGATCGAACGGCGACTGCCGTGCGTCGACCGGCGACAGCTTGTAGCTCCCGGAACTGTCCGGCGCCGTCGCGCCGACGACCACACCGTTATTCTGCGCCGACACCGAAGCCTGCGTCACCGCGGTGCCTGAGATCGTGGTCGACAGCATGCCGGAGATTCCGCCGGATACCACCAGCGGGACCACGCGGATCACCGGCTTCATCTGGTAGCCGCCGTTGCCCAGCTTGACGATCGACTTGCAGGCGTCGAAGTCGAGCACGAGGTCGGCGAGTTGACCCGCGTCGACCGTGAACTGGGCATTCAGCTTGATGCCGGACTGCATCCCGCTCGGCGTCTGCAGCGCAGTCTCGGTGCCGCCGGTCGGCACGACCGAGTTGGCGGGGGTCCCGGAACCCGGATTCGATACCAGCACCAGGCGCACCTGCTGGTACTGCCCCGCGGGCAGCGCAGTCTGGCCCAGGTTGTACAGAACCCCGTTGGTCAGCGTCAGCAGGTCGATCTTGCGCGCGGGATTCAGCACCACCTCGCTCCAGCCGCTGTCGGTGTCGGCGGCGCTCGCGCTCTGATGCACGCGCACGCGATCGACCGTCACGTTGACCTGATCGAAACCGCACGATGGCGCATCGGTCAGCGCGACTCGCAGCGTGCCCTGCGCGGTCGAGCTCGACGAGCCCCCGCCGCCACAGGCTGCAAGCAATGCGATAGAGGCCCCTGCGATGACGAGCCGCAGGCTGTGTTTCACGTTGATTCTCATCGGCGCCTCCTCCCTTGGCGGCCAGCCGGCATCCAGCCGGCCGGGTTCATCGAACTGCCAGTGTGCAGTTCGATGCGCGCGCGATCGATCGGTCTGAAGGATTACCGGGGCGGTCCGGTCATTGCGTGCCAGCGCTCGCACTGTGCTGGGCGGGCTTGGCCCCGCCCTGGACGAGTTCGTGGAACCGCTGGCGATCAGCGTCGAAGCGCTCGTTGATGCGCTTCAGCTCCGCGTCGGTCTCGTCGATGATCTTTTCCTGCGCCTTCACCATGTCCGCGTTCATCGCGTAGGCGCGCTTGAGCCTCTCGGGCTGCTGGCGCTTCACGTAGAACTCGGCCTCGTCATCGAGCTTCTTGCGTTCGCGCTGCAGCTCGTCCAGGCGCTTGCGTGCGCGGTCGATGATCACGCGGCGGCTGTCGACCGCGCGCGCGCGCGCCTGCTCGATTTCGCTCTCGTCGCCATACGCGTCGAGCAGCGCCCGGTCCCGCCGCGCCTGGTCGCGCCGGCGCTTTTCCTCCTCGGCCTTGCGGCGATCCTCCGCGGCCTTCTGGGCGCGCTGCTCCGGCGTCAGCGGCGGCGCGATCACCTGGCGCACCGAGCCGTCACGATTCAGTTCCCTGATTGGGCGGTTCGCGCACTCCGGCGGAGGCACGTCGCCGGTGATCGTCTTGCCGGTCGCGTCGGTGCAGATGAACAGGCTGCCGGTGGCCGCCGTCGCGCTCGCGCCGACCGCCATCCCCGCCGTCGCGGCCAGGATCCACGCACACACTCGCAACTTAGACGCCATAACGGCTCCGGTAGGCCTGCATCGCCGCACGATACGGCTGCGCCGGCACGGCAAGCGGCGAGCCGGAATCGAGGAACTCGATCAGATCGTCGAAGTCCGCGATCGCCACGATCGGCACGCCGAACGCCTGCTCGAACGCCTGAACCGCCGACAGGGATGACAGCGCATCGTCGGGTCCGGTGCGCTCGCGCCGATCCAGCGCGATCAGCACGCCGGCCGGCTCGGCGCCGAGCGAGCGGATCAGCTGCACGGATTCACGCTTCGCGAGGCCTTCGGTGATCACGTCGTCGACGATCATCACGCGGCCGGCGAGCGTCGTTCCGACGATCATGCCGCCCTCGCCGTGGTCCTTCGCTTCCTTGCGGTTGAACGCGAATCCCACGTCGTGCCCGAGTTCGGCCAGCGCGATCGCAGTGCTCGACGCCAGCGTGATGCCCTTGTAAGCCGGCCCGAACAGCATGTCGAATCTGACCCGACCTGCCTGCTGCGCCGCGAGCAGCGTCTGCGCATAGAAGCGCGCCAGCCGTCCGAGCGTGGAGCCGCGGCAGAACAGCCCGGCATTGAAGAAGTA
>JBAIYN010000482.1:0-4987 GCA_037915775.1 Burkholderiales bacterium
AGTGCGCGCGGCAATACGTGAGCACGGCTTCCAGCGTCGGCACCGTCGCGCCGGCGAATCCGGGCGCGCACCAACTGCCCGCATCGAGCCGCGCGAGTTCCGCCGCGCTGCGGGCCGCGACCGCGCCGGTGCCGTTCGTGGTGCGTTCCAGCGTCGCGTCGTGGATCACGACCGCGACGCCGTCGCCTGCCAGCCGCGTGTCGAACTCGATCGCACGGAATCCGTGCGCGCAGCCGACCTCGATCGCGGCCAGCGTGTTCTCGGGCGCCAGCGCGCCGCCACCGCGATGGGCGAGCACGCGCGCGTAGGGCCAGGGATGCGCGATGGTCACGCGCCTGCCCTCCTGCGCCGCACGTAGACGACCTTCTCGACGCGCGCCACCACTAGGCCCTCATCGTCGACGATCTCGGTCTTGAATACGTGCAGGTGCTTGTCGCCGGAATCGGTCATCTTCAGGATCAAAGCCAGGTCCTCGTCGGTGAGCAGGAAGGTCGACGAAACGGTCGTTCGTCCCGGCGCGACGAATTCGATCGACGCCGCCTTGTCCCACACCAGGTAATCCGTCGGCAGATTGTGCAGGACCATCAGCGCGAAGAACGGATCGCACATCGCGCACAGCGAACCGCCGAAATGCGTGCCGTAATAGCCGCGGTTGTACCAGCGCAGCGGCATCTCGACCTCGATCCGGCGAAAGTCTGCGTCGACCCTGCGGATGCGGATTCCCGCACCCAGGAACGGAGGCCATGCATTGATGCGCCATTTGAGCCACCGGGGCGAGAATCGGCGTGCCATGGCGCGAGTCTACAAAGCGCGGCTTGATATGCTCGACGGCCATGCAGACCGCGACGACATCGCTCGGGCACGTGCGCGTGCTGGATCTGACGCGCGTGCTCGCCGGACCATGGTGCACGCAGCTGCTGGCCGACCTGGGGGCCGACGTGATCAAGGTCGAACGGCCCGGCAGCGGCGACGACACGCGCGCCTGGGGCCCGCCTTACCTGCGCGACGCGCAGGGCCGCGACACCTCCGAGGCCGCGTACTACCTTGCCGCCAACCGCGGCAAGCGCTCGGTGACGATCGACATCTCGACGGACGAAGGGCAGCAGCTGGTGCACGCGCTGGCGGCCGTCTCCGACGTGCTGGTCGAGAACTATCGCGTCGGCCAGCTGGCCAGATATCGGCTCGACTACGCCACGCTGGCCGCGCTGAACCCGCGGCTGGTCTACTGCTCGATCACCGGATTCGGCCAGAGCGGGCCGTACAAGGATCGTGCCGGCTACGACTTCATCATCCAGGGCATGGGCGGCTTCATGTCGATCACCGGCGAGCGCGACGACCGCCCGGGCGGAGGACCGCAGAAGGCCGGCGTTGCGGTCAGCGACCTGATGACGGGCATGTACTCGACCGTGGCAATCCTGGCGGCGCTTGCGCACCGCGACCGGACCGGCATGGGCCAGCACATCGACATGGCGCTGCTCGACACGATGGTTGCCATGCTCGCCAACATGAACATGAACTACCTGACCACGGGCGAGGCGCCGGGCCGCGCCGGCAACGCGCACCAGAACATCGTGCCGTACCAGGTCTTTGCCGCCGCCGACGGCCACGTCGTGATCGCGGTCGGCAACGACGCCCAATACGCGCGCTTCTGCGAGATCGCGGGGCGCCCGGATCTGGCGGCCGATCCACGCTTCGCGCGCAATGCGGATCGCGTGCGCAACCGCGAAGTGCTGATCCCGCTGCTCGAAGCGATCGTCAGCTCGCGCCCGATGGCCTTCTGGACCGAACGGCTGGAAGACGCCGGCATTCCATGCGGACCGATCAACGACATCGCCCACGCGCTGGCCGACCCGCAGGTCGCGCACCGGCAGATGCGGATCACGCTGCCGCATGCGCTCGCGGGCGAGGTGCCGCTGGTGGCGAGTCCGATCAAGATGAGCGCGACGCCGCCGGCCTACGTACGGCCGCCGCCGCGGCTCGGCGAGCACACCGACGAAGTGCTGGGCGAGCTGGCCGGAGTCGACGCCGCTGCCCGCGCCGATCTGCGTCGTCGCGGCGTGATCTGAATCGCACCACCGGCGCGCGCGAGCCGCCTTGTAAAGACTTGGGATGAATTCCATGGTTCCCGCAGCACTGCATCTGCGCATCCACGGTCGCGTGCAAGGCGTCGGGTTCCGCTACGCGGTCCTCATCGAGGCCGAGCGCCTCGGGCTGCAGGGCTGGGTGCGCAATCGCCGCGACGGCAGCGTCGAGGCCGTGGTCCGGGGCAGCGCGGCGGCGTGCGCGTCGTTCACGCAGTGGGCGCAGCGCGGCCCGCGCGCCGCGCGCGTCGATCGAGTCGAGACGCGCAACGCGGGTGACGACGAACTCGCGCAGGTCGGCGACGGCTTTGCAATGCTGCCGAGCGCCTAGCCCTTCGCGGCAGCCATGATCGAATCGTCGAAGTGCGGATTGGTCAACGCCATCAGCACGTGGTCGCGCCAGGCACCGTCGATGAACAGGTAGTCGTGCGCGATGCCGATGCGCTGGAACCCGAGGCGCGCCAGCAGCCGTGCGCTGCGCTCGTTTTCAGGCCGAAAGCCGGCCTGGATCCGGTGCAGCCGGAAATTGCGGAACACGAATTCGATGCACGCACCGAGCGCCTCGCGCATCAGCCCCTTCCCCTCGAAGGCGTGGCCGATCTGGTAGCCGAGCACGCAGGACTGGAACGGACCGCGGAAGACCTGCGTGAAGTTGACGCGCCCGATCAGCACCGGTGCGACCGCGGCACGCTCGAATACGACGAAACGCGCAGCGCGTGCGTCGTTGAATTCCGCTTCCGCCTGCTCGAGCTGCCGTTCCCAGTAGGCCGTGGTTTCGATGCCGGCGGGACGCGGCGGATCCCACGGCGCAAAGTGCGCGCGATTGTGCGCAAAGAACGGCGGCAGCAGCGGCGCATGGCGCACGGACGCGGCCTCGATGCGCAGGCGTTCCGTTTCGAATCCGATCATCGTGCCCACTGCTGCATCGCTGTCCCGGTCTGCATCGCATGTCCGCGCCGAGTGCGGATGATGCCACCGGTCAAGGGGTGCGCGGCTCGGCTCGTTCCGGTCTAATGCGGACACTGATCGAACACCGTGGGAGGCACCGTGATCCGCCGCACCCTGATCCGACTCGCTGCCTGCCTGTGCGTAGGCGCCGTCCCGCTTCCGGCGCTCGCGCAGGCGGCGTTCCCTGCCAAGCCGATCCGGCTGATCGTGCCCTACCCGCCCGGAGGGCCGCTCGACACCGCGGCCCGTGCGCTTGCCGAGCGCGTGCGCGACTCGCTTGGCGTCGTGGTGGTCGAGAACCGCCCCGGCGCAGGCGGCAACATCGGCGTCGACTACGTTGCCAAGCAGCCAGCAGACGGCTACACGCTCGTCATCGGCGCGGTCGCAACGCACGCGATCAATCCGTGGCTGTTCTCCAGGCTGCCGTATGACCCGATCAAGGATTTCGCGCCGATCACGCTGATCGCGCACGTGCCCAACGTGCTGGTGATGACGCCGGAGACCGCGGCCAGGTACGGAATCAACTCGTTCGCCGACCTGGTCGCCTATGCGCGCGCGCATCCCGGCAAGCTCAACTACGCATCGGGCGGCAATGGCAGTGGCGGGCACATGGCGGGCGAGTTGCTGAAATCGATGGGCCACCTGTTCATCTTGCACATCCCGTATCCGGGCGCGGCGCCGGCGCAACTCGGCCTGCTCGCCGGACAGACGGACCTGATGTTCGACAACCTCGCGTCCGCGGCGCCCCAGATCCGGGCCGGCAAGCTCAGGGCATTCGCGGTGACGACCGCTGCACGCGCCGCGAGCTTCCCCGACGTGCCGACCGTGGCACAAGCCGGCGGCAAGGACTTCGCCGGGTTCGATGTCAGCACCTGGTTCGGCGTGTTCGCCCCCGCCGGCACGCCGGCGCCGATCGTGAATCGGCTGAACGAGGAATTCCGCAAGGCGCTGACGACGGCGGAAATGCGCGAGCGGCTCGCACGCATGGGCGCGGAGCCCGCACCGACCACGCCGGCCGAGTTCGCGCGCTTCGTGCGCGAGGAGCTTGCAAAGTATGAAAAGGTGGTCCGGTTCTCGGGCGCGAAGGTCGATTGACCGCGGCGATGGTGGCGCGAGAGGGGCTGGATAGAATGCCCGCGCAGAAGAATTGCGCGGCGACACCGTTCGCGCGACACGGGAAACGGCGTTGAAGATCAAGAACGAAAAGGACTTCTGGTCCGGCGTGATGTTCATCGCCGTCGGGCTGTTCTTCGCGGCGTTTGCGCAGAAGTACGACATGGGCACGGCGCAGCGGATGGGGCCGGCCTACTTTCCGACCGTGCTTGGAATCATTCTCGTGATCCTGGGGGTCGTCATTTCGGCCACCGGACTGTCGCGCGCCGATCCGGAGGGGAAGATCGAAAAGTTCCACTTCGCGGAAATGGGCTGGGTGCTCGGGTCGGTGGTCGTCTTCGGCCTGCTGCTGGTTCCGGCCGGCGCGATGGTCGCGATCTTTGCGCTGGTTGCCATCTCCAGCATGGGCAGCCACGAGTTTCGCTGGAAGGAAGTCATCGTGCTGGGAATCGCGATGGCGATCGTGACCTACGTGGTCTTCATCTGGGGCCTGGGAGTCACCATTCCGGTCTGGCCCGCGTTCATGAACCGGTAGGCGGAGCAGACGATGGAGCTGATGTCGAACCTGCTGCTCGGCTTCACCACGGCGCTGTCGTTGACCAACCTCCTGTATGCGCTGGTCGGCTGCCTGATCGGCACGCTGATCGGGGTGCTGCCGGGCATCGGCCCGATCGCCACGCTGGCGATGCTGCTGCCGACCACGTATTCGCTCGATCCAACGTCGGCGCTGATCATGCTGGCCGGCATCTATTACGGCGCTCAGTACGGCGGCTCGACCACCTCGATCCTGGTCAACATTCCCGGCGAGGCCTCTTCCGTCGTCACCTGCATCGACGGCTACCAGA
>JBAIYN010000172.1:0-3696 GCA_037915775.1 Burkholderiales bacterium
AGGATCGCCTGCAGGTCGATCGTCGGTTGTTCGGTTGTTCCCATGAGCAGGGCCGCCGTATTCACCACAGAGAGCACAGAGAACACAGAGAACGCTTCATTTGCCTTCCTCTGTGCTCTCTGTGTCCTCTGTGGTTGAGAGGGCCTTTCAGTATCTCGAACCCTCGGGATTGCGCGCGACCGCATACGACTCGGTCGTGTAGCGCAGCGAGCGTCCCTGCGTCTCCTGCCGCACCAGCCGGAAGCCGGGCTCGTCCTTGGGCCGGTTGACGATGAACGCAAGCTGGATCGACTCCACGCCGCGCGTCGAATCGAACGCGACCGCGCGGATGTACTGGTCGCCGTGGACCTTGCGGCAGGCGTTGATCTCATAGACGACGCCCGCGCCGTCCTTCAAGTCGAACATCGGCAGGCCCCACATCTCCCAGTACGTGTTGCGCGGGTGGGGTTCGTCGGTGTACTCGACCGACCATGCCCAGCCCTTCGACAGGCCATAGTCGACCTGCGCGCGGATTTCGGCGTCGGTGAGATCGGGGAGAAAGGAGAAAGCGCCCTGGGTGATTCGCATGTTGTGCTCCGGTTTGGTTTGTCGTTCCCGCGCAAGCGGGAACCCAGTGTCGTTGCGTCGTGTCTGGATTCCCGCTTGCGCGGGAATGACACGCTCTGTCAGCTCACCGTCGGCGTGACCGCGAAGTCCGGCGTATCGGTCGACGCGTAGTTGAAGGTCACGTCCTTCCACGTATCGAGCGCCTGTTTCAGCGGCGTGCACCACTTGGCCGCGGCGGCGAGGATGTCCGGCCCTTCGTTGATGATGTCGCGGCCTTCGTTGCGCGCCTTGGTCATCGCTTCGAGCGCGACGCGGTTCGCGGTCGCACCGGGGCCGATGCCGGCCGGGTGTCCGATCGTGCCGCCGCCGAACTGCAGCACCACGTCGTCGCCGAACAGCGTCAGCAGTTGATGCATCTGGCCGGCGTGGATGCCGCCGCTCGCTACCGGCATCACCTTGCGCAGGTCGGCCCAGTCCTGTTCGAAGAAGAGCCCCCGCGACAGGTCCTGCCTGGTCACGTTCTCGCGGCACACGTTGTAGTAGCCCTGCACCGTCATCGGATCGCCTTCGAGCTTGCCGACTGCGGTGCCGCAGTGCAGGTGATCGACGCCTGCGAGCCGCAGCCACTTGGCGATCACGCGGAAGCTGACGCCGTGGTTCTTCTGCCGTGTGTACGTGCCGTGGCCGGCGCGGTGCATGTGCAGGATCATGTCGTTCTTGCGGCACCAGTTCGACATGCTCTGGATCGCGGTCCAGCCGATCACGAGGTCGATCATCACGATCGACGAGCCGAGTTCCTTCGCGAAGTCGGCGCGCTCGTACATGTCTTCCATCGTCGCGGCGGTGACATTGAGGTAATGCCCCTTGACCTCGCCGCTGGTGGCCGCCGCCTTGTTGACCGCTTCCATGCAGTACAGGAAGCGGTCGCGCCAGTGCATGAACGGCTGCGAGTTGATGTTCTCGTCGTCCTTGGTGAAATCCAGCCCGCCCTTCAGCGCCTCGTAGACGACGCGGCCGTAGTTGCGGCCGGACAGGCCCAGCTTCGGCTTCATCGTCGCGCCCAGCAGCGCGCGGCCATAGAGATTCAGCCGCTCGCGTTCGACCACGATGCCGGTCGGCGGGCCCTTGAAGGTCTTCACGTACGCGACCGGGATGCGGATGTCCTCCAGCCGGCAGGCTTTGAGCGGCTTGAAGCTGAACACGTTGCCGATCAGGCTTGCGGTCATGTTGGCGATCGAGCCCTCTTCGAACAGGATCAGGTCGTACGCGACGTAGCAGAAATACGTGCCGGGCTGGTTCGGCACCGGGTCGACCCGGTACGCCTTGGCGCGGTACGAATCGCACGCGGTCAGCCGGTCGGTCCAGACCACCGTCCAGGTGGCCGTCGAAGATTCGCCCGCCACTGCGGCGGCGGCCTCTTCCGGGTCCACCCCTTCCTGCGGCGTCACACGGAAGAGGCAGATCACATCGGTGTCCTTGGGCTGGTAATCGGCGTCCCAGTAGCCCATCTGCTTGTACTTCAGCACGCCGGCCGAGTAGCGCTGTTTGGCGTCCTTCATCACGCCCATTTCTGCGGGTTTGTTCATTTGCCGTCCTCGCTGTGTCCTGAACGGCACTGTAGGGAGGAGGTCAATTAAGGTAAATTCATTTCTTTGAAACCCTCGCTTAAGAAATTCTTATGCGAAGCGTGACGCTGAAACAGCTTCGGGCCTTCGCCGCGACCGCCCGCCACCTGAGCTTCACGAAGGCCGCCGAGGAGCTGCACCTGACGCCCCCGGCGGTGACGATGCAGGTCAAGGAGCTGGAGGCGGCGGTCGGCCTGCCGCTGTTCGACCGCGGGGCGCGAACCGTGGCGCTGACGACCACCGGCGAGTACCTGCTGGTCTACGTGCGCCGGATGCTGGCGACGCTGAAGGAGGCCGAGGACGCGATGGCGCGGCTGAAAGGGGCGCAGACCGGCCGCATCACGATCGGCATGGTCAGCACGGCCAAGTACTTCCTGCCGCGCCTGCTGGCGAAATTCCGCGCCGAGCATCGCGGCGTGGAGATGCAATTGTCGGTCGGCAACCGGGAGCAGCTGGTCAAGCAGCTGCACGACGGCGAGGTCGATCTGGCGGTGATGGGCCGGCCGCCGAAGGAACTCGACACGCGCGCCGAACCGTTCGCCGCGCATCCACACGGCATCGTCGCGGCGCCCGAGCATCCGCTCGCGCGACGGCGCGACATACCGGCGTCGCTGCTCGCCGGGGAGGAGTTCATCGTGCGCGAGCCGGGGTCCGGCACGCGCGCCGCGATGGAGCACTATTTCCGCGAGCACCACCTGTCGCCGCCGCAGGTCATGGAGATGTCGAGCAACGAGACGATCAAGCAGGCGGTGATCGCCAACATGGGCGTGGCCTTCCTGTCGCTGCACACCTGTGCGCTCGAGATCCAGACGGGCCAGCTCGTCGTGCTCGACGTGGTCGACCTGCCGCTGGTACGGCGCTGGCACATCGTGAACCTGCGCGGCAAGCCGATGTCACCGGCAGCGGAGGCGCTGCGCTATTTCGTGCTGGAGCAGGGCGAGGCGCTGCTGGCGGCGCAGTTCGCCCACGCCGTGCCGGCCGAGAAGGCGGAGCGATCCGGATAGCCGAGCGGCCGGCCGCATGCGCGTGCGCCGTATGATCGGCGCTTGCATCCGCTGCGCCACATGCAGGACCTCGCCGATCGCCCTCCCGACGACAGCCGCTCCTTGAAGGGAAAGCGCGGCTTGCAGCGCGTACTGAACGCGACGCGCAACTCGCTCGACGGGCTGCGCGAAGCATGGACGCACGAAGAAGCCTTCCGGCAGGAGGCGCTCCTCGCCGCGGTGCTCATTCCGCTGGCGCTGCTGCTGCCGGTCACGATGATGGAACGTATCCTGCTGGTCGGCGTGGTGCTGCTGGTGCTGATCGTCGAGCTGCTGAACTCGGCGGTCGAAGCGGCCGTCGACCGTGACAGCCTCGAGATCAATCCGCTGGGCAAGCGCGCCAAGGACCTCACCAGCGCGGCGGTGATGCTCGCGCTGCTGCTCGCCGGCGGCACCTGGGTCGCGATCCTGCTCGATCGCTTCGTTTTCTGACATCGGAAGGACACCGAATGGCCGCTGGCCTGCTGGAAAGCTCGATCAAG
>JBAIYN010000637.1:0-3996 GCA_037915775.1 Burkholderiales bacterium
AGATGCGGGTCGGCCGACGGCACGAGCCATGCATCGCTCTTGTGTGCGCGCATGGCAGCGCGCAGGGATGCGATCCGCGCGCGGACTTCGGCGCGCGACGCCTCGAGCGTGTCCATGTATGACGCTCCGGGCTGAAACGACGATGCTCGGAGTCTAGCCCGCGCTCGCGTGCGAGCGCGGTTTGCCACCGTACCTTTTACGGTCGATCAGCGGCTGCGGTTCGAACTCGGCCAGCCCGGCGGCAGGTTGCTTCGCACCGACGTGTCGACCTTGCGTGCGCCGTTACGGTCGAAGCCGCGCTTGTCGGCGCGTGCGTCGTCGCCGCGCTGGTGCCGGGTCTCGCCGCCCTGGGCCGTCGTGGTGTGCGAAGGTGCCTTCCTGCTGCCATGGCGCGCCGGCGCCGTATGAGGCGTGGCCGCGCGCTGTGCGCCGTGCCCTGCCGACCGGTTCGGCGTGCCGTGGGATGCGCCCTTGCCGTCCGTTGCGTCGTGGCGAGGCGCCGGCGCGGCGTGGGTGTCGGAAGCAGGCGCGTGCGCGCGCTTCGGCGCCGCCACGTGGCTGCTTTTCGCCGGCCGCGGTTGCGGGCTCGGCGCACGACCGCCGTGCGACTTGGTCTTGGCGGGCGCGCGCTGCCCTTCGCGCTGACCGCCACGCGGCGCGCCACCGCGCGCGTTGCGGCCGGAGCCTTGCGGACGGCGCGGCGCCTCGTCCTCGACGATCGTGCCGGGCTTGCCGGCTTCGAAGCCAGGTACGACTTCACGCGGCAGCGTGCGTTTCATCAGCCGTTCGATGTCGCGCAGGTACGTGTTCTCGTCGGACGAGACCAGCGACACCGCGTGCCCCGGGCTGCCCGCGCGGCCGGTGCGGCCGATGCGGTGCACGTAGTCCTCGGGGACGTTCGGCAACTCGAAGTTGACGACGTGCGGCAGTTGCTCGATGTCGAGGCCGCGCGCCGCGATGTCGGTGGCGACCAGCACGCGTACCGATCCGTCCTTGAATCCCGCGAGCGCACGCGTGCGTGCGCCCTGGCTCTTGTTGCCGTGGATCGCCGCGGCGCTGATGCCGTCTTTCACCAGTTGCTCGGCCAGGCGGTTCGCCATGTGCTTCATGCGCACGAAGACGAGCACCTGCTGCCAGTCGCCCGCGACGATCAGGTCGCGCAGCAGTTCGCGCTTGCGTTCGCGCGCGACCGGGTGCACCACGTGCGTGACGAGGGCAGACGCCTCGTTGCGGCGCGCGACTTCGACCGTTGCCGGATCGTGCAGCAGGCCGTGGGCGAGCGCGCGGATTTCGTCGGAGAACGTGGCCGAGAAGAGCAGGTTCTGGCGCTTGCGCGGCAGAAGCGCGAGCACTTTTTTGATGTCGTGGATGAAGCCCATGTCGAGCATGCGATCGGCTTCATCGAGCACGAGGATTTCGACGTGCTTCAGATCGACGGTGCGCTGCCCTGCGTGATCGAGCAGCCGGCCGGGCGTGGCGACCAGGATATCGACGCCGCGCCGGAGCGCATCGATCTGCGGATTGATGCCGACGCCGCCATAGACGAGCGTCGAGGTGATCTTCAGATGGCGACCGTAGGTGCGCACGCTCTCTTCGACCTGGGCAGCGAGTTCGCGCGTCGGCGTCAGGATCAGCGCGCGCACCGACTTGGGTGCGCGTTTTTCAACCGGCTGCGCCGAGAGGCGTTGCAGCAGCGGCAGGGTGAACGCGGCGGTCTTGCCGGTGCCGGTTTGCGCGGCGCCGAGCACGTCGCGGCCGGCGAGAATCACCGGGACGGCCTGCGTTTGAATCGGGGTGGGGTCGGTATAGCCCTCGTCGGCTACGGCGCGCACAAGCGCGGGCGCCAGCCCAAGGGCCTGAAAGCCTGAACTCAAAGAAATCTCCTAGAGCACGTCCTGTGCGCAGCAGCGCAGAACCGGTCCAGGAATGCAGAACAAGAAAGGTGATCGGGGAAACAGCCCGCGCGGGGGAACGATGCGCAGGGCGGAGAACCGCGAGGCGTTGCGTGCCAACCGGAACAACAGCACAGCAGCCAGACCCGCACTATACCGGCAAATCGCTCGTGCGGTCTCCAGGAAGCCGCAACCATTCGTGGGTAATTCGTCGCAAGCCGCAAATTCAGGGGCAATCACCCCGTCTTTGCCCGTCGCTGGAAGCCCGCGCGCTCAGTATCGTGCGCACCGCTGGGGATTGACTGGCAAAACGAGCAGTTCGCGTGATGTGCGCAGACTCCAGCACCAATTCCGCGGCCTGCGGCCTCTGACACGAGGCGCAGGCCGCGTCGTTTTCAGCCGAAGCGGCGCTGCGCCGCGAGGGCGAGCCCGCTGACCACGCTCGTGAATCGGTCGCCTTCTGCGCGGGCTGCGCGGGGGAAGCGCGCGGCGATGCGCTCGGCCAGCATCGAAAGCCCCGTCGATCCGCCGGTGAAATAAAGCGCCTGGATCTGCGCCGGATCGAGTTGCGCACGCCGGGTCGTCTCAAACGCAGCCGCGACGATGCGCTCGACGTGTGTTTCCAGCGCCGCCTCCTGTCGTGGCTGGTCGAACGCGACGCTCAGGCTCTTGTCGACGCCGCTCAGATCGATGCGCGCGCGGCCGTGATCGGCCACGTCGATCTTCGCCTGCTCGGCCAGCGCGGCGAGTTGGTGCCCCAGGCGATGGCGCAGGATGCCGAGCAGACGCGCGTGCGCGCGGCCATCGGCATACATCGGCCGCATCCGGCGGATCTCGATCACGCGCCCGGGCGTGTAGGTGGTGTTGATCAGGTGCCACGTGGCGAGATCGAAATAGATGCTCGAAGGCACGTCGCGGCCCTCGGGCGTCTTCGACTGGAACCCCGCGGTGGGCATGATCGCCGCGAGGTTCACGGCGCGATCGAAGTCGGTACCCGCGATGTGCACGCCATGGTTGGCGAGGATGTCGGCGCGGCGGTCGGCGAGCTTGCGTCGTTGCGGCCCCACGCGGACGATCGAGAAGTCCGACGTGCCGCCGCCGATGTCGGCCACCAGCACCAGCGTTTCTTCCGTCACGCGCGACTCGAAGTCGCGCGCGGCGGCGATCGGCTCGAACTCGAACTCCACCGTTTCGAATCCGGCCGCGTGTGCCGCCTGGGCGAGCGTCTGCTGCGCCCGAGCGTCGCGTACGGGATCGTCGTCGACGAAGTAGACCGGACGCCCCAGCACCGCCCGGCGCAGCGCGGCGCCCGCCTGCGCCTCGGCCACGTCGCGCAGCCGCCGCAGGTATCCGATCACGACGTCCACGTACCGCACGCTGCGGCCCGGCGCGATGTCGGTGGTTTCTTCCATCAGCGCGGAACCGAGGATGCTCTTCAGCGACCGCATCAGCCGGCCGTCGTGGCCGTCGACGTATTCGGCGATCGCCGCGCGGCCATAGTGGCGACCGCCATCGCCGGCGTTGTAGAAGACCGCGGTGGGCATCGTCGTGAAGCCCGGTTCGAGTTCCGCAAGCACGACCCGTCCGCCGGCGAAGCGGGCGAGCGCGGAATTGGACGTGCCGAAATCGATGGCGCAACAGGTCATCGGCAAAGTGCAAACGACCCGGGCGCTGGCGCGGCCGGGTCATGCGGTACTGGCGGGAGGGGCGCGGATTCTAGCCGTGTGGCGCGCCGCGCTGTAGGTGAATCGTCGGGCGCGGTTGGAGCGGCACCAGATGTTCGCGCGCCACGCCGGAGCGGGCGAGATCCCAAGCGCCGAGGCGATGACGGGGAGTGGCCGTCGCCGGCGCGGGCCCTGTGGCGCCCAAGGCCATCCGCAATGCCTGCCACGCAGCGCTCAGTATCGAGCGCAATGCGCCGCCGCGGGGCGACGCGAACACACGGGCGTTCAGCGTGACGGGCGTCATGACGGGCTCCTGATTCGCATGCGTCGAAGGAATGGTCCTGGCAGACCGCGCACCGATCATCGAGGCATACTCCGCAGCGCGCAAACGATGGTTTTGCATCGTCTGCATGCGACGGAGGAATGCCTGTGACCCGACC
>JBAIYN010000091.1:0-1939 GCA_037915775.1 Burkholderiales bacterium
TCAGCTTCAGCTCGTGCAGGCACTCGAAATACGCCATCTCGGGCGCATAGCCGGCCTCGACCAGCGTCTCGAACCCGGTCTTCACCAGCTCGACGCAGCCGCCGCACAGGACCGTCTGCTCTCCGAACAGGTCGGTTTCGGTCTCTTCGCGGAAGTTGGTTTCGATCACGCCGGCCTTGCCGCCGCCGATTGCCGCCGCGTACGACAGCGCGATGTCGCGGGCCGCGCCCGAGGCGTTCTGATGCACGGCGATCAGCATCGGCACGCCGCCGCCCTGCGTGTAGGTCGAACGCACCGTGTGCCCCGGCGCCTTCGGCGCGACCATGATCACGTCGAGATCCGCGCGCGGCTGGATCTGGCCGTAGTGGATGTTGAAGCCGTGCGCGAACGCAAGCGCAGCACCGTTCTTGATGTTGGGCTCGATCGACTGGCGATAGACCTCCGGGTGGTTCTCGTCCGGCAGCAGGATCATCACGATGTCGGCGTCCTTGACCGCATCTCCAACTTCCTTGACCTCGAGTCCCGCATTGACCGCCTTGTTCCAGGACGCGCCGCCGCGGCGCAGCGCGACCGTGACCTTGACCCCCGACTCCTTCAGGTTCAGCGCATGCGCGTGGCCCTGCGAGCCGTACCCGACGATGGCGACCTTCTTGCCCTTGACCAGCGAAAGATCGGCGTCCTTGTCGTAATAGACCTTCATGAGTTCCTCGTTGTCCGTTGTCCGTTAACCGTTGTCCGCGCCCTAGACGCGCAGAACCCGCTCGCCGCGCCCAATGCCCGAAATGCCCGTGCGCACGGTCTCGAGAATCGATGCGCGATCAACCCCGCGACTGAACGCATCGAGCTTCTCGGTATTGCCGGTCAGCTCGATCGTGTAAGTGCGCTCGGTGACGTCGACGATGCGGCCGCGGAAAATGTCCGCCATCCGCTTCATCTCCTCGCGCTCCTTGCCGACCGCGCGCACCTTGATCAGCATCAGCTCGCGCTCGGTGAAGTCACCCTCGGTCAGGTCGACCACCTTGACCACCTCGATCAGGCGGTTCAGGTGCTTGGTGATCTGTTCAATCACGTCGTCGGAACCGATGCTGACGATCGTCATCCGCGACAGCGACGCGTCCTCGGTCGGCGCGACCGTCAGCGTCTCGATGTTGTAGCCGCGCGCCGAGAACAGGCCGACCACCCGCGACAGCGCGCCGGGCTCGTTTTCCAGCAGGACCGAAATGATGTGCCGCATTTCAGAGGTCCTCCGAGCCGAGCAGCATTTCAGTCAGCCCCTTGCCGGCCTTGACCATCGGCCAGACGTTCTCGGTCTGGTCGGTGATGAAGTCCATGAAGACGAGGCGGTCCTTGTACTTGCCGAACGCCTCGCGCAGCGCCGGCTCCACGTCGGCCGGCCGGTCGATGCGCATGCCGACGTGACCATAGGCCTCCGCCAACTTCACGAAATCGGGCAGCGCGTCCATGTACGACTCGGAGTAGCGGCTGCCGTAATCGATCTGCTGCCACTGCCGCACCATGCCGAGGTAGCGGTTGTTCAGGTTGCAGATCTTCGGCGTCAGCCGATACTGCTTGCAGGTCGACAGTTCCTGGATGCACATCTGGATCGATGCCTCGCCGGTGATCACGGCGATATCCGTGCCCGGGTTGGCCATCTGCGCCCCCATCGCGTACGGCAGACCCACGCCCATCGTGCCGAGGCCGCCCGAATTGAGCCAGCGGCGCGGCTTGTCGAAGCGGTAATACTGCGCAGCCCACATCTGGTGCTGGCCGACGTCGGAGGTGACGATCGCGTCGCCGCGCGTCACCTCCCAAAGCTTCTCGACCACCAACTGCGGCTTGATGATGTTGGCAGCACGGTCGTACTTCAGGCAATCGCGCTTGCGCCAGTCGTTGATCTGCGTCCACCAGGCCTTCAGCGCCTGCGCATTCGGCTTCGCCT
>JBAIYN010000207.1:0-12575 GCA_037915775.1 Burkholderiales bacterium
CCGCGCTGCATTCCCTCTCCCGTGACTGGCGCGCGCTCCGCGACCTGTATGACAAAATCCCGCGCGTTCAACACGCGCACCGCGTTGCATTCTAGCGACCGGTGCCCAACTGCCCCTGATGCCCGACCGAATCGACGCCGCCGAACGCACCGTGTTCTTCGTGTCCGACGGCACTGGAATCACGGCGGAAACGCTCGGCCACAGCGTGATGACTCAGTTCGAGCCGGTCCACTATCGCAAGATCCGGATTCCGTTTGTTGATACACCCCAAAAGGCGAAGGAAGCGGCGGCGCGCATCAGCGAAACCGGCATCCGGGACGGCAAGCGGCCGATCGTCTTTTCGAGCCTGGTCGATTCCGCGGTCAACGAGGTGTTGCGCGAGGCCGACGCGCTGATCCTCGATCTGTTCGAATCCTTTGTCGAACCGCTGGAGGCCGAACTCGGCATCAAGTCGACGCATACGATCGGGCGCTCGCACACGATGTCGGATTCCGACACCTACCGCCGGCGCATCGAGGCGATCAACTTCGCGCTCGCGCACGACGATGGCCAGTCGGCACGCAGCCTCGAAATGGCGGACGTGATCCTGGTCGGCGTATCCCGCAGCGGCAAGACGCCAACCAGCCTGTACCTGGCGATGCAATTCGGCATCATGGCTGCCAACTACCCGCTGATCCCGGAGGATTTCGAGCGCGATCAACTGCCCAGTGCGCTGCCGCCCTACCGGCGCAAACTGTTCGGCCTGTCGATCTCGCCCGAACGGCTGGCCGAGGTGCGGCACGAGCGGCGCCCCAGCAGCCGCTATGCGTCGCTGGAGAACTGCCGCTACGAGGTCGCCGAGGCGGAAAAGATGATGCGGCGCGAAGGCATCCGCTGGATGTCGTCGACGACCAAGTCCATCGAGGAAATCGCCGCCACGATCCTCAACGAAATCGGCCTCGAACGGCGAATCGGCTGAGCGCAGCCTCTACTCGTAGATCCACTTCCGCGATGGTGGCAGCTCCGTCAATCCCGGCAGGGTCTGCTTGCTCGCCAGAACCTGGTAGATGTTCATCCAGCCCTGCGTGAAGCCGTGCGAGCAGCCGGCCAGATAGGCACGCCAGATGCGCAGCCGGCGCGCATCGATCGCCTGCGCGGCCTCCCCGAGCCGCGACTCCAGCCGGCGCGACCAATGCGCGAGCGTCCGGGCATAGTGCAGCCGCCAGCTCTCCACATCGAACACCTCGAAGCCCTGCGCCGACATCTCGCGCACCGCCAGATGCAGGTGCGGCAGCTCGCCGTGCGGGAACACGTACTTCTCGATGAATTCGCCGACTCCGGAACCGATCGGCCGGTTCTCGACATCGCTCGACGTTATGCCGTGATTGAGGAACAGGCCGCGCTCGCGCAATGCGCGATTCACGATGTCGAAATACTGCGGCAGGTTGCCGATGCCGACATGTTCGAACATGCCGATGCTCGAAATCTTGTCGAAACTGCCGGCACCGAAGCGGTTGATCAGTTCGCGATAGTCGAGCAGCAGGATTTCGACGCGGTCTGACAGTTGCGCCTGCGCCACCCGCTCCCGCGCAAGAGAAAACTGCTTTTCCGACAGCGTGATGCCGGTGGCGCGCACGCCAAAGCGCTGCGCGGCATGGATCACGAGCCCGCCCCAGCCACAGCCGATGTCGAGCAAACGCTCCCCGGCGGCCAGCCGCAACTTGCGGCAGATGTGGTCGAGCTTGGCGACCTGCGCTTCATCGATCGTCTCGTCGCCGCGCGGGAAATACGCGCATGAATAGACCATGCGCTCGTCCAGCCACAGGCGATAGAAGTCGTTGCCGACGTCGTAATGAAAGCCGATGTCGGTGCGATCCTGCCTAGGTGTATGCCGGTTCCGCGCCGCCGCCATGCGCTTGGTCACCGGGGCACCGCCGGCGCTCGCCAGCTTGTCCGCCATGTCGATCACGTCCATGAAGTCGCCTTCGACATCGATGCGGCCGTCGACGAAGGCCTCGCCCAGCACAGACAAGGTCGGGCTCGCGAGCGACGCGAGGGTCGCCTCGTCGGTGACTCGCATCACCACCCGCGGCGGCAGACCGAACGAGCTGCGAGAGCCGTTCGGCAGCACGACATCCAGCGGCTGGCCGCCGTCGGCCCGGAGCTTTTCCGCCAGCCGCTCCAGGCCGTTGCTCACGGCATGAACGGCCACCTTGCGCGTTGCCTTCGATAACAGACCTTCGCCCCACATTTTGGCCTCCGTCGGTCCCCTTGCCGCCGTGATTTTCACTGAACCCATATCGGCCGCCAAGTACCGGCGATGTGGCGCGGGCGGCGCTACTGCGAACCGTCAAGGCGCCGCCGCCGCTCGAACAGGCACACCGCTGCAGCGGCCGTGACATTCAGCGATTCGAGCCCTGCGGCGAGCGGGATTCGCACCCGTCGCCGGCATTGGGCGAGCATCGGCGCGGAGACACCCTGCCCCTCGGCGCCGAAGACCCAGCCGATCGGCGCCGCCGGCAGTGCGGCGCGCCACAGCGATTCGGCATCGTGGGCGGCAGCCGCGATCCAGGTTCCCCGCAGCAGCCCGGTCGCCGTGGTCGCATCGACGCCCTCGACGACGCTCAGCGCGAAATGCGCACCCTGCGCGGCACGCAGGGTGCGAGGCGCCCAGAGCGACGCGGTGCCGGTCGCGGCCAGCACCCAACGCACGCCGGCCGCCGCGGCCACACGCAGCAGCGCCCCGGCGTTGCCGGGATCCTGCACGCCATCCAGGTAGACCACGTCTTCGGCGAGGTCGGCCGGCAACTCGCGGTCCGGCACGAGGAGCTCGAGCATCAGGCCGGCGCTCGTCTGCACCGGAGACAGGCGGTCGAACAGTGCCGGCTGGAGTTCGAACGTCGGCAGCTGGCGGTGAGCGACCGACGCGATGAACGCGTCGAGGTCGGCGCCTTTCGCTCCACGACGCAGCAGCACGGCGGCGATCGATGCGCCGGCGTCCCGCGCGGACTGCGCCAGGTGCAAGCCTTCGGCGAGCGTGCGGCCGCGCGCGCGGACCACGCGCGGCTGCGCGGCGAGCTTCAGCCAGTCGCGAAACGTCGGATTGGCTTCAGACGCGATCGTCTTCATCGCGCTTGCCGAGCTGTTCACGCACCGGAGCGAACGTGCGCCGGTGCGCCGCGCACGGACCGTGTTCGCGCAGCCGTGCCAGATGCTCTGGCGTCGGATAGCCGACATGCGAGGCGAAACCGTATGCCGGGTACACCGCGTCGAGCGCCCGCATCAGAGCATCGCGGTGGGTCTTGGCCAGAATCGACGCGGCGGAGATCGCCGGTTCGAGCGCATCGCCGCCGACGAGCGCACGTGCAGGAATCGTCAGGCGCGGCAGCTGATTGCCATCGATCAGAGCGAACTGAGGCGCCGGGCTGAGTGCTTCGATCGCGCGCCGCATCGCAAGCAGGCTCGCCTGCAGGATGTTCAATCGGTCGATCTCGTCAACGCTTGCCTCGGCGACCGCCCAAGCCACTGCACCGGCACGGATCTCGATCGCCAAGGATTCGCGCCGGGAGGCCGACAACTGCTTCGAATCGCGCAGCCCCTGAATCGGGCGGCGCGGATCGAGAATCACCGCCGCCGCGACGACCGGCCCGGCCAGCGGGCCGCGTCCGGCCTCGTCGGCACCGCAGACGAGGCCGTGCAGCCGGGCCGGCGCTTCGAACAGGTTGAGTGCGGTCGCGGTCTTCATCGCTGCATGGTCGCAAGGATCGCTTCGGCGGCGAGTGCAGGCGTGTCGCGACGCAGGCTCTCATGGATCTGCGCAAAGCGCGCCTCGAGCATGCGGCGCCGCTGATCGTCGGCCAGTTGGTCGAGGGTGGCGCGCGCCAGCGCGTCCGGCGTGGCTTGCTCCTGCAGCAGTTCCGGCACCAGGAATTCGCCGGCGAGGATGTTGGGCAGACCCACATAGGGAAGGTACCCACCGATGCGACGCATGATCCACGCCGATGCGCTCGGCATCCGGTAGGCGATGACCATCGGTTTCTTGTAGAGGGCCGCTTCCAGCGTCGCGGTGCCGCTCGCGACCAGCACTGCATCGGCTGCCTCCAGGCAGGCATGCGATTCGCCATCGAACACGCGGCTGCGCTCGCGCGCCCGTGGACGCGTCGCCAGCAAGGCCTCGATCCGGTCGCGCAGTTGCGCATCGGCCGCTGGAATCGCGAATGCCAGGCCCGGCTCGCGCGCGGCCATCAGCTCCATCGCATCGGCGAATGCAGGGCCGATGTGTTCGACCTCGGCGCGGCGGCTTCCGGGCAATACCGCAACGCAGGGTCCGGCGGCGAGCTGAAGGCGCGCGCGCGCGGCGGCAGGATCGGGTGCGACGGGGATCTGAAGCGCGAGCGGATGACCGACATACGTCGCCGCGATGCCCGCGTCGTCGTAGATCTTCTGCTCGAATGGAAAGACGAGCAGCACGCGGCTGGCGGCGCGGCGGATCTTCTCGATGCGCTTGCCGCGCCAGGCCCAGATCGACGGACCGACGTATTGAACGGTCGGAATTCCGGCGGCGCGCAACTGCATCTCCAGACGCAGGTTGAAATCCGGCGCGTCGACGCCGACGAACACGGATGCGCGTTCGCGCACGAGCCGTGCGCGCAATGCGCCGCGCAGCCGCAGCAGGCGCGGCAGTTCGCGCAACACCTCCGCGTAGCCCCGTACCGAAAGCTCGCGGATGTGATGCCACGCCTCGCACCCCGCTTCGATCATGCGGTCGCCGGCGATTCCTCCGAAGCGAGCCTCCTGCAGGCGCGCAGCCAGCGCTGCGATGACCGGCGCCGCCAGCAGATCGCCCGATGCTTCACCCGCGGCGAAGGCGAGCAGAGCGCGTGCCATCCGCGGTGATCAGCGGACGATGCCGCGCTTCGACGATTGCAGAAATTCCCGCAGCGCGACCAGGTGCGGCGCCTCCGCGCCGGCGCTGGCGGCCATCTCGTCGATCGCGGCGCAGGCCTGCGCGACGGTGCGGCCCTCCTTGTAGACGGCCTTGTAGGCCCGCCGCAGCAGCGTGATCGATTCCGCAGAGAACCCGCGGCGCCGCAGCCCTTCGACATTGATGCCGTGCGCCTGCGCCGGGTTGCCGCTGCACATCACGAACGGCGGCACGTCCTGCAGCAGCGTGGCGCCGGCGCCGCACATCGCGTGCGCACCGATGTGCACGAACTGGTGCGCGCCGGTCATCCCGCCGATGATCGCCCAGTCGCCGACGTGCACGTGCCCGGCAAGCTGCGCCAGGTTGGCCATGATCGTGTGGTCGCCGAGCACGCAGTCATGCGCGATGTGCACGTAGGCCATGATCCAGTTGTTCGAGCCGACGCGCGTGATGCCCTGGTCCTGCGCGGTGCCGGTATTGAACGTGCAGAACTCGCGAATCGTGTTGTCGTCGCCGATCACGAGTTGGGTTGGCTCGCCCGCGTACTTCTTGTCCTGTGGCACCCCGCCGAGCACGGAGTGCGGGAAGATCCGGTTGCGCTGTCCGATCGTGGTTCGCCCGTCGATCACCGTGTGCGCGCCAACAACGGTGCCGGCGCCGATCCGCACCTGCGGCCCGATGATCGCGAACGGTCCCACCTCCACGTCGTCGAGCTCCGCCTTCGCGTCGACGATCGCGCTCGGATGAATGCGCGCCATCACGCCTCTCCGGCGGGCCGCTCGATCTTGCGATAGGCACAGAGCATCTGGGCCTCCGCGGCCACCTGACCGTCGACCAGCGCGCGGCCGCTGAACTTTCCGACACCGCGCATCTCGCGCAGGAAGTCGATCTCCAGCCGCAGCTGGTCGCCCGGCCCGACCGGCCGCTTGAAGCGCGCGTCGTCGATGCCGGCGAAGTAGAAGACCGAGTCCGGATCGGCCTTGCGGTCCATCGACATGAAGGCAAGGATCGCGGCGGCCTGCGCCATCGATTCGATGATCAGCACACCGGGCATCACCGGGTAGCCCGGAAAGTGCCCCGTGAACACCGGCTCGTTCATCGTCACGTTCTTGAGCGCGACGATCCGTTTGCCGCGCTCCAGCTCGAGCACGCGGTCGACCAGGATGATCGGATATCGGTGCGGCAGATGACGCAGGATTTCGTGGATGTCCATCAGCGGGAGTCTTTCGTCTGCAATTGCTGCTCCAGTAAGCGGATGCGATCACGCAGTTGATCGAGGTGTCGCAACAAGGCGGCATTGCGCTCCCAGTCGCGATGCTTCATCAGCGGAAACGAGCCGCTGTAGTAGCCCGGCTCGGAGATGCTGCGCGAAACCAGCGTGCCGCCGCCGATCACGCAGCCGTCCGCAATCGTCAGGTGCCCGGCGATCATCGCCGCACCGCCCAGCTGACAGCCACGGCCCACCGTCGCACTGCCGGCGATGCCGACGCAGCCCGCGATGACGGTGTGCGCGCCGATGCGACAGTTGTGCGCGATCTGGATCTGGTTGTCCAGCTTGCATCCCTCTTCGATCACGGTGTCGCCCATCGTGCCGCGATCGATCGTCGTGTTGGCACCGATCTCCACATCGTCGCCGATCAGCACGCGACCGGTCTGCGGGATCTTCACCCATGTCCCGTCGAACGGCGCGAAGCCGAAACCGTCAGCGCCGATCACGGCGCCGCTGTGGATGACGCAGCGTTGCCCGATCGCGCAGTCCGCGTAGACGGCGGCGCCGGGGTGAATTCGCGTCCGTGCGCCGATCCGGGCACCGCGGCCGACGAATGCACCTGCGCCGACGTGCGCGTGTGCGCCGATGACGGCATCCGCCTCGACGACCGCAAGTTCACCGATCCATGCGCTCGGGTCGATCGTTGCCTTGCCGTCCACCGCGGCGGAGGCCGCGACGCCGGATGCATCCGGCTCCGCCGGCGCGAGCTCCTGCGCGGCATAGGCGAACCATGCATACGGCGCGTCGCATTCGATCAGCGTGCTCGCGGCGGGCGCCGCGGGAAACACCTGCTGCCGATCCGCGGCTGACAGCACGATCGCTCCCGCGTGGGTACCTGCTGCCGCCGCCCGATAGCGGCGATTGGCGAGAAACGCGAGCTGGTCCGAACGCGCCGTTTCCAGCGGGGCGGCGCTTTCGATGATGCGCGCATCGTCGCCGATGATGCGCGCAACCAGGCGTGACCGGGTTCGGCGCTCGATGGCGTCCGCAAGCCGCGCTACCGTGAGGCCGGCGCGGGCCATCGTGCTACTTGCCGTTGTTCAGCGCCCGCAGCACCTTTTCCGTGATGTCGACCCGCGAGCTGAAGTAGACGGCGTCCTGCACGATCAGGTCGTACTTTTCCTGTTCGGCGATCTGGCGCACGATGCGCTGCGCGCGCTCGAGCAGCGACTGCAGTTCTTCGTTGCGGCGCTGATTCAGGTCCTCGCGAAACTCGCGCTGTCGGCGCTGCAGGTCGCGATCGAGCTCGGCCAGTTCGCGCTGGCGGCGGTTGCGCTCCGCCTCGGACAGCACCGGGGCATCCTTCTCGAACTTGTCCGCGGTCGCCTTCAGCTTCGCTCCCATGTCCTGCAACTCGCGGTCGCGCTTGGAGAATTCCTGCTCCAGTTTCGCGGTCGCCGCCTTGGCAGGATTGGAGTCGCGCAGGATCCGCTCGGAGTTCACGTAGCCGATCTTCAGTTCCTGGGCAGCCAGCGGCGCGCCGGCGGCGGTTGCGAGGATCGCGAGCGCCAGCACGCGGGACATGTAGCGGGTCAAGCTTTTCATTCGCGCCCCTGATCGCCAACAGGCGGTGAATTCTGCCACAGCACCCTCGGTTGCCGCGATGATCTGCCCGCCATCAGAAGCCGGTGCCGATCTGGAACTGGAAGCGCTGCTCGCGATCGCCCGGCTTCGTCCGCAGCGGCAGTGCATAGCTGATCTTCATCGGCCCGATCGGCGAGATCCACGCGATCCCGAGACCGACCGAAGCGCGCAGATCGCCCAGCCGGATCCTCTGGCCTTCGCCCCACACCTGCCCTGCGTCCGCGAAGGCGAGTGCGCGCAGCGTGCGGTCCGCGCCGGGCAGTGGCGCCAGCGCCTCGATCGAGCCGTTCAGGCGTCGCGTCCCGCCAAGCGGCTGGCCGTTCGCATCCAGTGGGCCGAGGGTTCCGCCCTCGAAGCCGCGCACGCTGCCGATGCCGCCGCCATAGAAGTTCTTGAACAGCGGGAACGACTTGCCGCCGTAGCCGCCGCCAACGCCTGCTTCGCCGTTGAATGCCACCGTGAATCGGCTGGTGAGCGGCAGGAACTGCTGGTACTGATAGGTGGCGCGGTAGTACTGCAGGTCGAGCACCGGCATCGCCGCCTCGAGAAATGCCCGTTGGTAGCGGCCGCGGGTAGGTACCAGCAGGTTGTCGCGGTTGTCGCGCGACCAGCCGATGGTGCCGATCAGCGCATCGGGACTCTTGCCGAAGCGGTTCACATAGTCGATGTAGCGATACGGCGAGAGATCGGTGAGCCCGATGTCCGTGCCTTCGTAACCGAGCCCGAAGTAGACCGTGTCGAATTCGGTGAACGGAACACCGAAGCGCACCGCGCCGCCGCGCTGGCTGAGGTCGACGCTGCCGAGGTTCAGGCGCGCCAGATCCGATTTGCGCTCGTACAGTTCGATCGTGCGGCTGATGCCGTCCAGCGTCACGTAGGGCTCGACATGCGTCACCGCGAAGGTACGGGTCGCCCGGCTGGTGTTGACCTCGAACGAGATCGCCTGTCCGGTGCCGAACACGTTCTGCTGCGTGTAGGCCGCCTGCAGCACGAGCTTCTCGGTGCTCGAGTAGCCAGCCCCCGCCTGTACGCTGCCCGTCGGGCGTTCCTTCACGGAGAAATTCACGTCGACCTGGTCGAGCGAGCCGGGCACCGCCGGCGTTTCCACTTCGACTTTTTCGAAGTAACCGAGCCGGTCGATCCGGTCGCGTGACAAACGGACCTTCTCGGAGTCGTACCACCCGCTCTCGTACTGGCGCACCTCGCGCCGGATCACATCGTCGCGCGTACGCGAGTTCCCGGTCACGTTGACGCGCCGCACGTAGACCCGACGGCCCGGATCGACGAAGAGGGTGAACGCGACCTGGCGTTTCTCGCGGTCGGGTTCCGGGACCGGATTGGCCGACGCGAACGCGTATCCCAATGCGCCGAGCCGGTCGGTGATGCGCTTGGATACGACGTTCAGCCGCTCGGCGTTGAACGTGTCGCCCGGCTTGACGTCGACCAGCGCACGCAGCTCGTTGTCGAGCCCGAGCAGTTCGCCCGCCAGTTTGACGTCCGAAACCGTGTAGCGCTCGCCCTCGACGAGATTGACGGTGATGTAGATGTCCTGCTTGTTCTCGCTGATCGATACCTGGGTCGACTCGATATTGAAGTCGAGATATCCGCGGTTCAGGTAGAAGCTGCGTAGCGTCTCGAGGTCGCCGGTCAGCTTCTGGCGCGAATACTGGTCCCGCTTCGTGTACCAGGTGAACCACCCCGGCGTCGACAGTTCCATCTCCGCCAGCAGCTGCTTGTCGGTGAAGGCCCTGTTGCCGGTGAAGCGGATCGAGCGAATGCTGGCCACCTCGCCTTCGTCGACGGCGATCGTGACGTTGACCCGGTTGCGCTCGATCGGCGTGACCGTGGTGGTCACCTTCACGTCGTAGCGGCCGCGGCTCAAGTACTGCCGCTTCAGCTCCTGCTCGGCGCGATCCAGCAGCGAACGATCAAGAACGCGCGCTTCGGCCAGCCCCACTTCGCGCAGCGATTTCTTGACCGTGTCCTTGTCGAATTCCTTGATTCCACTCAAGTCGACCGCGGCGATCGCCGGCCGCTCTTCGACGATCACGACCAGCACGTCGCCGTCGGCCTCGAGCCGCACGTCCTTGAAGAGACCGGTCGCGTACAGCGCGCGGATCGCTGCCTGCCCCTTGTCGGGGTCATAGCGATCGCCCACGCGCAGCGGCAGGTAGCTGAACACCGTGCCGGCTTCGGTACGCTGGATGCCCTCGACGCGAATGTCGCGCACCACGAATTCCTGCGCCGCCGTGGCAAGGCTCAGTGTCGCAAGCACGGCCGCGGCGACGCCACGCAAAGTGAAAGCGACGCCGCGATCCTGGGTCCGGCGCGACAACGGGCTGTGTCTCTTCAAGGTCGTGGAATTTTCAGAACAGCAGCCGCGTGACATCGTTGTAGAGCGCCAACGCGGTGAGGAGAACGAGCACACCGATGCCGGCGCGATGACCCCATTCAACGACCCAGTCCGCCGGCGGGCTGCCCTTGAATATCTCGATCAGATAGTACAGCAAGTGTCCGCCATCGAGCATCGGAATCGGTAACAAGTTCAGCACGCCGAGGCTGATCGACACGAGTGCGATGAAGCTCAGGAACGCAGCGCCGCCGATGCGCGCCGTCTGCCCTGCGTAGTCCGCAATCGTGATCGGACCCGACAGGTTCTTCCACGACGCCTCGCCGGCCACCATCTTCCAAAGCATGTGCAACGAAAACGCCGACGTATCCCAGGTGCGCGCCAATGCAAGTCGCAGACTCTCGACCGGCCCGTAGTGCACCTCGATCAGCTCGGGCCGATCCGAGATCTCGGCGCCGATGCGTCCGATCGTCTTGCCATCCTTGTCGTTGACGGTGGCCGGCGTCACCGTCAGCGCGCGCTGCTTTCCGTCCCGCTCGACCAGGAATTCGAGCCTTGCCTCGGGCGAACTGCGCACGCGCTCTACCAGCGCGCGCGCCGACGACAGCGGCTGGCGGTTGATTTCGAGCACGCGATCGCCGGGCTGCAGGCCGGCTTTCTCCGCCGCGCTGCCCGGCGCGATGTGGCCGAGCCGCGGCGGACCGCCGAACAGCGCCAGGCCCGCGCGTGCCATCGGGTTCGATTCCAGATCGGTATTTGCGAGTTGCGACAGATCGAGCCGCAGCTCGCGCGTAATGCCCGAACTGTCGACCGTCACGTCCAGCACATTGCGATCGACTGCGGCGCGCAGCACCTGCCAGTTGACGTCGTTCCACGAGCGAACCGCCTCGCCGTCGATCGCCCGCACCAGGTCGCCGGCATGAAATCCGGCCCGCTCGGCGGGAGTGCCGAGCGGCGGGGCCGCGACGATCGGCCGCGGTTCGAGCACGCCGACGACGTTCAGTCCCCAGTAAACGCCGATCGCGAGCAGGAAATTTGCCGCGGGTCCGGCCAGCACGATCGCCATCCGCTTAGCGATCGATTGGCGATTGAAGGCACGCGCGAGATCGGCGCGCGGAATCGGCCCGAGGTCGGCGTCGTGCTCGTCCAGCATGCGCACGTAGCCGCCGAGCGGCACGGCGGCGACCACCCACTCGGTTTCGCCGCGCTGGCGCCGCCAGAGCGGACGGCCGAACCCGATCGAAAAGCGCAGCACCTTGACGCCGCAGCGTCGCGCCACCCAGTAGTGGCCGAACTCGTGCACGAGGATCAGCACTCCGAGGGTGACGACGAACGCGATCACGGTGGTCAGCAGCGCCACGTCTCCTCCTCTACGCGCCCGCCATCGTGCCGAGCCGCTCGACCGCGGCGCGCGCAACGCGCCGCCCTTCGCCGTCGAGCGCCAGCACGTCGTCGACGCTGGCGGGATCCATCTGCGCGGCGCGCGCCAGCGTTTCCTCGATCACGGCCGCGATGCGGACGAACGGCAGCCGGTGGTTCAGGAACTCCGCCACCGCGACTTCGTTGGCAGCGTTCAGGACGGCCGGCGCGCCCTTGCCGCTGCGCAGGGCCGCGTACGCCAACCCGAGGCACGGAAAGCGCTGCAGGTCGGGCGCCTCGAACGTCAGTGCGCCCAGCTTGAGGAAATCGAGGGACGCGGATCCGCTGTCGATGCGCTCGGGATATGCGAGCGCATACGCAATCGGCGTGCGCATGTCCGGGGTGCCGCATTGGGCGACGACCGAAGCGTCGGAAAACTCGACCATCGAGTGCACCACGCTCTGCGGATGCACCACCACGTCGATCCGCTCGGCCGGCACGTCGAACAGCACGTTCGCCTCGATGACTTCCAGCCCCTTGTTCATCAGCGTCGCGGAATCGACCGAGATCTTGCGGCCCATCACCCAGTTCGGATGCGCGCAGGCCTCGTCGGGCGTGATGCGGGCCAGATCACGGCGCGCGCGAAACGGACCGCCCGATGCGGTCAGGATCAGTCGGCGCACGTCGCGACTGCGACTGCGTGCGCCGGCCAGACACTGATGCAGCGCGCTGTGCTCGCTATCGAGCGGCAGAAGCTCGGCGCGTCCCCGCCGCACCGATTCAAGCAGCAGCGGACCCGCGCACACGGCGGCCTCCTTGTTCGCCAGCAGCAGCCGCTTGCCGCTGCGCGCCGCCGCAAGCGTCGGCAGCAGGCCCGCCGCACCGACGATCGCCGCGATCACCGTGTCGCAGCCGCCGTCGGCGGCGACTGCCTCCAGCGCCTCGGAACCTGCGAGCGCCTGCGTTGCCAGATTGCGCGCGCGCAAGCCGTCGCGCAGCGCGCCCAGCTTCGCCAGATCCGCGATGACCGCGAACTCGGGATTGAAGCGCGCGCACAGATCGACCAGCGCCTCGACGTTGTTCTGCGCCGTCAGCGCGAAAACCGCGAA
>JBAIYN010000146.1:0-2747 GCA_037915775.1 Burkholderiales bacterium
TGAACCTTGCCGCCGCCAAGGCGCTGATGGAAGAGTCGGCCGACAAAGCCCAGGAACTGATGGGCGTGAAAGACGTGCAGGAACTGCTCGCGGTCGGTGGCGCCTATGCGCAGCCGACCCTCGACAAATTCGTCAGCTACAGCCGCAACGTGTACTCGATCGCCAGCGGCGCCAGCAACGACGTGTCGAAGATCGTCGAGACGCAGATCGCCGAAGGCAACAAGAAGTTCGCCGAACTGATCGACTTCGCTGCGAAGAGCGCGCCGGCCGGCTCCGAGCCCGCGGTTTCAATGTTCAAGAGTGCAGTGGCTGCCGCGAACACGGCCTACGACACGTTCACGAAGGCAACGAAGCAGGCAGTGGACATGGTCGAGTCGAACATCAATTCGGCCACCAGCGCGACGCTGAAGGCAGCCAACGCCGCCAACGATTCGGTCAAAGGCAAGGGCAAGAAAGCGGCCTGAGGCTGACTCAGCCGAAGGGGGACCTCGGCAAGCCGATCGCGAAAATCGCAAAACCGACTACGCGATCGCTCCCAAGGGCCTCCAATTCACACGGGATTTGCGTTTTGTCAGAAAGCAAAGGGCCATCTTACGAACAATTGCGGATGAGTCGTAGGCAGTTCGAATGAACGGACTTGTCCTGTAACGGTTGTCTCCTTGGCACCACTTGTTTGGACCTCGAGTCCAAACCCCTTCTGTCTCCTCCTTTGGTGGTGCTTTCAAGCCCGGTCGCAAGACCGGGCTTTTTTTCTAGTCGAGCGAGTACGGGGCACCCATTGCCTCGACGCCACGGCGCAGGTCCGCAAAGGCGGCCTCGACCAGGTCGGACGTTCCCTTGACACCCAGCTCGATGTGACGTCGCGCCGGCTTCCCGTCGCGGCCATCGCCCACCGAAGGCAGGCTGAACGACTTCACGCCCGGAAACCTGGCTTCGACGGCCTCCATCAGAGGCGTGATCGCGGATTCCGGCGTCTCGAACACCAGCATCGAGCGCTCAACCTGAGGGCTGCCGTGAAACAGATCGCGATATTCGCGATCGAGGATCGCCTCGATCATCGGCCATGCCATGACCGGGAACCCCGGCAGGAAGTAATGCCGCGCGATCGCAAATCCCGGAATCCGGTTGTACGGATTTGGAACGATGCGGGCGCCCTGCGGGAACTCGCCCATCCTCAGGCGCAGCCGGTTTTCGGGCGTCGTCATGTCGGCGCTGCCGCGACCCTCCGCCGCCATTTCGATGCAGCGCTGCGTGATCAGGGCCTCCGCTTCCGGGTGAAGTTGCAGTGTGACGCCTAGCGCGGCGGCAGCCGCCTGCCGCGTGTGGTCATCGGGCGTGGCGCCGATGCCGCCGCAACTGAACACCACGTCGTCCGTCGCGAAGCTGCGCAGGAGGGCTTCCGTGATCGCTGCCCGATCGTCGGGCAGATACTGGGCCCAGCTGAGCCGAAGGCCGCGCTCCGTCAGGATTTCGATCACGCGCGTCAGATGCTTGTCGACGCGCTTGCCCGACAGGATCTCGTCGCCGACGATGATCAATCCGAAACGCGCCATCGCGTCTGCCATCTCTCCGTGTGGATCGCCGAGTGCCGGCCGGTCGAGGAAATCCCGAGTTCGAGCGCGCTGCGGCGCGTGACGCCGGCGATTGTGCAGAAATTCTATCGGGGCGGCGCGCGCTATGCGTCCGCGAGCGCCTGTCAGACCGATTGACCGAGGTCACCACTCGAACTGTGTCGAGTTGTTTCATGCGTGCACGACGAGCGTGCCGATCCCGTTGTTGTGGAAGGAGCCGCAGGAACTGCCGATCTGCCGTTGCCAAGGGACAATCGATATGCGCAAAGCCGAATTGCACCGATTCCAGCGATCTGCCGTTGGTTGGCTGCAGGTCGTCGTGACCCTTGTGCTGACCCTGTTCGGCGCAGCCACATTGGCGCAGGCAACCGCCGGCGAGGCGGATCCGCCCGGACGCGTCGGACGCATCAGCTACGTCTCCGGCCCGGTGCAGCTGACGGATGTCCAGAGCGGGCAAAGCGATCCGGCGACACTGAACTGGCCGGTCACTTCGGGATTCCGGCTGTCGAGCGGGCCCCTCGGTCGCGCAGAGGTTCAGATCGGCTCGCTGATCGTGCGCCTCGACGACAACACCGAAGTCGATTTCACCCGGATCGACGACGGCGCGATCCAGATGACCGCATTGCACGGCAGCGTGGCGCTGACCGTGCGCAATCGCGACATGCTGCGCGAGCTCGATCTGCTGACGCCGCGCGATCGCATCGTCATCGAGGATGTCGGCCGCTATCGCATCGACGTCGATCGGGCGCCCGGCGTGACGAGCGTGACCGCGTACGCGGGTCAGGCGAGGATCCTGAGCGGGCGGATGATCTTCACCGTTGCGAGTGGCCAGCGCGGCGACCTCGAGGCAGCGCCCGTCACTGGATTCGGGCTCGGCACCCCGGCGCCGGATCCGTTCGACGACTGGGTCGCAAGTCGCGACCGCTACGACGTTGCACCGCGCGCCACGCAGTACGTGTCGCCGGAGATGACCGGCGTGGAATCCCTCGACCAATACGGCACGTGGCAGTCGGTCGAAACCTACGGCCCGGTCTGGTTTCCGAACTATGTTCCGGCCGGCTGGGTGCCCTACCGGTTCGGCCACTGGGAATACATCCTGCCCTGGGGCTGGACCTGGATCGACGACGCACCGTGGGGGTTCGCGCCCTTCCACTATGGTCGCTGGATTGCGATCAA
>JBAIYN010000711.1:0-1726 GCA_037915775.1 Burkholderiales bacterium
AGCAAGGACGAGATCAGCGCGACGAACGCGTGCATCTTCTCGCGCGCCTTGCCCGTGGAATGCTCGGCGGCAGCCTCGAAGAGGGGAATGTCCCTCTCCTTGGCCACTTGCGCGAACTGCTCGACGGTTGTCTCGCCAATGCCGCGCGGCGGAAAATTGATGATGCGCCTGAATGCGCCGTCGTCGGCGTAGTTGATGGCCAGCTTCAGGTACGCCAGCACGTTCTTGACCTCCATGCGCTCGAAAAAGCGCGTCCCGCCGTAAATGACATAAGGGACGGAGTGGGCCATGAGCGCCTTCTCATAGCTGCGTGACTGATAGTTAGACCGGTACAGGATCGCGATCTGCTTCGGGTCTTCCCCGGCACGCAGCATCGCCTTGACCTGCGAGGCCACATAGTCCGCCTCTTCCCGGTCGGACGGGAACCGCGCGACCTGCATGGGCGCGCCCTCGGAACTCGAGGTCCACAGGTTCTTACCAAGCCGATCGTCGTTCTTCTCGATCAGGGCATTGGCCGCTTTCAGGATCGATCCCGTCGACCGGTAGTTCTGCTCCAGGCGAATCACGCAGCCGTCAGCGAACTCGCTGGCAAAGGAGCGCATGTTCGATGGATTCGCCAACCGGAACGAATAGATGCTCTGGTCATCATCACCAACCGCGAAGACGTGCGCGCCGGGTCCCTTCAGCGCGCGCAACCAGCCGTACTGCAGATCATTGGTGTCCTGGAACTCGTCAACGAGGATGTGCCTGAATCGTCCCTGGTACCTCGCAAGGAACCGTTCATCGGTGGCGAGCATCTCGGAAACACGCAGCATCAGTTCAGCGAAATCGATTACACCCTCCCTCGCACAGCGCGACTCATACGTTCCGTAGAAGGGGGCGGCGTACGACTCGAACTCGGACTGTGCGATGGCGCGTCCAGATCGCACTCCTCGTTCCTTCATGCGGTTGATGTAGGTCTGAAGCTGGCGAGCTTCCACGCCCTCGGGCACGTTGCCGTTATCTTTCATCAGCCGCTTGATCAACGACAGCTGGTCGTCCTCATCCATGATGGTGAAGCTCGCAGGAAGCCCCGCCGCCTGCGGGTTCTCGCGCAGCATCCGGTGGCACAGTCCGTGGAATGTCCCGATCCACATCGACCCTGCGGGCCGCCCGGTCATCGCTTCGAGCCGCGCCTTCATCTCCTTGGCGGCCTTGTTCGTGAAGGTCACCGCCAGGATATTGTCGGCGCTGGCGCGCCCCTGCTCGATCAGCCAGGCGATCCGTGTCGTGAGAACCCGTGTCTTGCCGGAGCCCGCACCGGCCAGGATGATGGCTGACTGCTCAGGCAGCGTCACCGCCTCGAGCTGACGCTCGTTCAGGCCGGACAACAGTGCGTTCCTGGAAGCGGACATGGGGACGGGCCAGATCAATGAGAGTGATCGTGCCGATTATACCTCCCAAGCGATTATAGCGGAGCCCGAACTACTTGCAGCACAGACTGTCCTGTGCTCGGCCGCTTGCCGCCTTCTGTAGGCAAGGCCGGCCGCCACGACGCTCAGGTCGGCCTATCATGGACGCTACCCAGTATCGGCAGAACCCCGCAGATGCCCCGCCAAGCCCTGTTCGTTCCCGACGACGCCTCCCGCGAGTTCAAGGAACTCACCGACGACGGCCGAGTCGCGTGGTTCCGCCTGAAGGAAGATCTGGGCGGCGGCGAAACACTGACAGACACGGTGGCGCTGCG
>JBAIYN010000677.1:0-11627 GCA_037915775.1 Burkholderiales bacterium
AATGACGAAGACCGCTCGACGCGTCATCGCAGATTGACCTCGTGGAACACCTGCAGCGTGGCCTTGAACGCCGCCAGGTCGTGGTCCCCGAAGATCATCGTCCGGCGCAGCATCAATGGCTGGGCAAAGAAGGGGTTGCCGCCCGGATTCACCGTCAGGCCCAGCCGGTAATTGCCCGCGTGTGCCAGTCGATCGAGCACGGTTTCGTTCGCGTCGCCGTAAGGGTAGGCAAACTGGATCACGCGCGTCTGCAGGTGCCGCTGGATCAGATCTCGCGGCTGGCGGATCTCGAGGTCCAGACGGTCGCGATAGTGCTGGTCCGATTCATCCGCGCCCCTGACAATGAGGTTCGAATGTGTCTTCGAATGCGCCTGAAAGTCGATCAATCCGGACGCCTGCATTTCCTGGATCTGACCCCAGTTCAGCGCGTCGCGCGCCCCGAGGAAGTCCGTGTACAGATAGTAGGTGGCGTGGAAGCCGTACTTCTTGAGCAGCGGGTACGCATATTGATACGAGGAGATGTGGCCGTCGTCGAAGGTGATGGCAACGGCGCGTTGCGGCAGCGGGCGCCTGCCTTCGAGGAAATCAGGCAGATCGGCAAGCTGGATCACGCGGTAGCCGTTGCGCTTCAGGTAGTCGAGTTGCGCCTCGAACGAGTCCGGCGCAACGATCATCCGGTTGACTCGCGGGCCGACGCGGTGATAGGTCAGGATCGGGATCGTCTGGTAGCCGGCCGTCGTGACACCTTTGGGATTGACCGGCCGCAGCGGGATCACGATCACCTGTCCGCGCTCGATTCCGGAGATGCCGTTGAAGTCGGCGATCTCCCAGTAGCGTTCCTCGGACCCGAGAAATCGCCTTGCCAGCGATGCCAGCGTGTCGCCTTCCTCGGCCGCATAGATGACGAAATCGTCATCGCGCGCGATCACCGCCTGCGGCCGCGCTACGGTCGCGGCAACGGGAGCCTGGCGCGGCGGCGGCAGGGGCGTCGTCGCGCATCCCGCCAGCAGTGCGATCCCGGCGGCAGCAAGGCCGCACAGCCCGGACAGACGCATGCTCATTGCTCTTGCTTCCGAGCCGGGGCAGGCGCTTCGGCCGCGCCGGGAGCATCCCGTTCCAGTCGCGCGGCCATCGCATCGAATGCCGCGTACACCTGACCGAATTCGTCGGAGCGTTTCTCGGCGATGCGATGTCCAAAGCGGCCGTTACGGACCTCGTCGAGCGATTCGCGCAGCAGTCGCAGCCGTTTTGCGTAGTGCTCGGCAAGCAGATACGTTGCCAGGCCGACCGTCGCCGCGGTGACGACGAGCAGCAGGCCAAGCAACAGCAGGCTTTCGCGCGCCGCTGCCGCCAGGGGCGCTTCCGGCAGGCTCAGCCGCACGGTGCCGACGCGCTTGCTCTGAAACGTGATCGGTGCCTCGAAGACGAAGACCGACTCGCGACCCTGCAGGAGACTCCGCTGCACGCGCACGCCGCGCTCCGCCGTCGCCAGTTCCTCGCCCTTCATCGGCTCGGCAGTCTTGCCGACCGCGGCCGGCCCCGCGCTGACGTGCACGACATCATGACTGTCGCTCACGGTGAGTGATTTCAACGAGAGTTCGCGCGCGACTTCCTGAACGAAGACGTCGATCCCGACCCAGTCTTCCGACAGCGCCGAGGCAGCGCTTTCGACGGCGATCATCTTCGTCAGCGATGCGCCGTGGTCGAGCGTCTGCGCAAGCAACGTCTGATATTGCCTCTGGGTGACGAACGCCGACGTCGCCGCCATCGTCGCCGCGACCAGCGCGGCCATTCCGAGCGCGAGCTTCAGCTTCAGCGGAATGCCGCGCGGCCGACCCTTGCCGTCGGTCTCTTCATCCATGTCGCGGCCGACCTTGCCGAGCGCGTCGGCGAGCTCCCGCCCGGCCTGGAAGCGCTTGTTCGGCTGTTTCCTCAGGCAACGATCGACAATCCGGCGCAGCGCCGGCGGCACATCCTTGCGCAGCTCGTCGATCGGCCGCGGTTCTTCGCGCGCGATCCGATGGGCGAGCGAAACCATGCTGTCGGCCTCGAAAGGTCGCGCGCCGGTGATCAGTTGATACAACACGACGCCCAGCGAAAAGAGATCCGAGCGACCGTCGATCTTTGCGCCCATCGCCTGCTCGGGCGACATGTAATGAGGCGTGCCGATCACCGTGCCGACACGCGTGCGGTCGCCGGCATCCTGTCCCGCCATGTGCGCGATGCCGAAGTCGGCCACCTTGACCGTTGCGCTGTCCTTCAGCAACAGCAGGTTGCTCGGCTTGATGTCCCGATGAAAGACGCCATGGCTGTGCGCGTAGTCGAGCGCATTGGCCACCTGCATGCCGATGCGGACGACCTCGCGCAACGGCAGCCCCTCGCCCTTCTTCAGCTGGTCCGACAGCGGGCCTCCGTCGACCAGTTCCATCGCGATATACGGCCGGCCTTCGATTTCGCCCACATCGAACACCGTGACGATGTTGGCGTGTGACAGCGCACCCGCCGCCTTCGCCTCGCGCAGAAACCGGCTTCGGTACTCCGCGTCGACGCAAAGATCAGCGTGCAGGAACTTGATCACCAGCGCCCGGCCGATGCTGGGGTCGAACGCCTTGTACACGGTGGCCATCGCGCCCTCGCCCAGCTTGGCGAGGATCTGATAGCGGCCCACCTGGCGGGCAGGGACATCGTCGCCGTGCGCATCGGTCACCTGCATCGTCCGCCCGGGCAGCGACCGTCCGAGCCCGGTGTGATGCGCAACGACGGTGCGCTCGCTTTGCGTCGCGTCGCCGTCGATGCTGCCGCTCATGGGCAGCGGCGCCTGCGACGCTTCATCGCCATCCCTGTTCACGATCTGCTCCCCGCCAATCGCGTCCGACGTGACATTCCCGCGCGGATGGTATTCGAGTCCGTCGGCCGCGGCGATCGTCCGGCGATCCGTCGCGGGTCAGCCAAACGGCTCAGTTGCCGCCCGCTTCAGCCTCGAGCAAGCGAAGCAGGTAAGGCAGTTGTTCCTCCGCGGCGCGCTCGCCGTCCTCGATGATGTCAGGGATCTTCTCGGTATCGAAAAGGCGGATCCGCTGGCGGAACTCGGGCATGATCGGAATGACCTCCGCATGGTGCGCAAGACCATGGAAGGAGAATTGTGACTTGAGCAGGTTGTTGCTCAGGATCGAACTGACCTGAAACGCGAACCGGCCCGGCGAGTTGATGCGTTCCTGGTACGGGCTTTCGAATCCCATCGCGACGATGATGTCCGCGCCCTCCTTGATCGCCACGCCGACCGGCAGCGGATCCGACATGTAGCCGTCGACATAGAGCCGGTCGTTGATGCGCCAGGGACTGAACATGAACGGCAGCGCCATGCTGGCGCGAATCGCGTCGATCACGGATCCGCTCGAGAACACGGCCTGACTGCCATCGGAAAAATCCGTGGCCGCCAGATGCAATGGAATCTGCATGTTCTCGATGCGATCGTCTCCGAACGCCATGCGCAGGCGCTCCATGATCAGCGAGTCATCCCTCAGGCCGAACGCCGCATCGAAGCCGAGCATCCCCGGCAACAGGGCCCGCAGCATTGACCGTCGATCGCGTCGGGCGGTGATGTCGCTGGTCCACAGGCGCCGCGTCATTTCAGTCGCCTCGGTCACGCTGCGTCCAGAAGCGATCAGTGCGGCGTACAGGCAGCCGGCGCTGCAACCGACCAGCATGTCGATCTCGATGCCCTCGCGGCGCAATACATTGATCAGTCCGAGCGAAGCGGCGCATTTGACGCTGCCCGAGCCGATGACGACCGCCACACGCCGCCGGTTGGGGTGCCCCATCTGTGCCTTGCGCTCCATCGGATTCAGGCGAAGCTCGCGGTGGCTTCGTTCACGTCCGGGAAGTGCTTCAGGATCGACGTGAAGCCGGACAGCTCGAGCACCTTGAGCACGGGGGGACGCACGGCGGCAAGACGCAGATCTCCGCCCTTCTGGCGCGCCTGCTTGACGGTGCCGAGCAACGCGCGCAGGCCAGCACTGCTCGTGTAGTCGAGCCCCGCGCAGTCGGCGACCAGTCGAACCCGGCCCGCCTGTACCTGCTCGGTCAGGGTCTGCAGCAGCTTGTCGGCGGTCAGGCCGTCCACGCTGCCGCGGATTTCGACCACCGTAACCTCTCCTGCTGGCTTAACGGATAGTTCCACTTGCTTCTCCTTTCGCCGTCTTGCGCGAACGCGCGCTGCTTTTGGTCAATGTCAGAAGATTGCCCCGCTGCGGATCGGACTGGTAGTCCACCGTGTCGACGGACTGCTTGACCAGGTACCACCCCAGCCCCCCGATCGGTCGCGCCTCGGCGTCCGATGTGAGATCAGGCTCCGGTGCGCTCGCTGGATCGAACGGGCGGGCGCGATCTTGAATCGTGACGGTGAAATTGTCCCCGTTGCGCTGGAACGAGACGCGAATCGGACCGGGCGCCATGTCCTTGTATCCGTAGCGGATCAGGTTGATGCAAACTTCTTCGACCGCCAGCCGCAGCGCATACGTAGTCTCCTCGTCGGCGCCGGCCCTCTCGCATGCGTCTTCGATGAACGACATGAAGCGCGGCAGGTTTTCCAGCCTCGCCACATGCTCGATCGCCAGTTCGTCCTCCATGGCCGCGCTCACTCAGGAAAACGTCACGGTCAGCAACGAGAAATCGTCGTCGAAGCCGCCCGGGCGGGCAATTTCCCGGACTCGCCCATGCAGGCGACTGGGCTCGCTCATCCCGGGCACCGGCGCCGCGGACAGCAGCGGCAGGAAGTCATCGAGTTCCCAACGCTGACCTTGCTGCGTCACGATCTCGAACACGCCGTCACTGAACACGTAAAGGGTCGCGCCAGGCGGCACCTCCGAACTGCCGGGTCTGAAATCCACGTCCGGCATCACGCCGACGGCAAGGTTCGCCGTGTGCAGCGCCGACATCTGCTTGCGGTCGCTGGACAACAGATACGCCGGATGATGGCCGGCGGAACAGAATTCGAGCACGCGCCGCGCCGCATCGAACACGCCGTACCAGATGGTGAAGAACATCGAGGAGTGCTGTTCCATCGGGAACATCGCGTTCAACCGCGCGATGACCTCCGCCGGGCGCTTGAAATCCGTGTCCGGCAGCACGCGCTGCCGCAGCACGTTCATCACCCCGATCGCGTGCATCGCCGCCTCGACCCCGTGCCCGGACACGTCGACCAGGTACACGGCGAACGCATGATCGTCGAACGCGTGGTAGCCGAAAACGTCGCCGCCAAGGCGCGCGGACGGAAGATAGATCCAGTCGCTGGTGATGGGCCCGCTCGCGATCGGTGCCGGCAGCAAAGACAGTACGTAGCGTCCGGCCCGATCAAGGTCGCGATTCAGTTCCTCGGAGGCGGCGACTTCGCGCCGACTGCGGCGCTCGTACTTCAGCAGCTGCCTTCCGATCTGCAGCAGGGATCCGACGGGAACGGTTGCGACGCCGTCGATCAGCTTGCCGTCGATGAAGGTCCCATTGGTGGACTTCAGATCGGTGACGACGACCTGACCCATCAACAGGCCGATCGTGCAGTGCCGGCGCGAGACTTCTTCGTCCGCGAACACGATGTCGCACGGCCGGACCCGGCCGATTGCCAGCGCGGTCTCGCTCAATTCGATGCGGCGGCCCGGCTCGGCGCCGTCTACGACGACGAGGTAATGCCCGACATCGCCTCCGGCGGTCGCGTCCACCGGATCGATCACGCGGTCGAGCAGCGTCGTGCGCCCGTCCCAGCTAGTCGTTCCCCCCGGGATTTCGCTCACTAATGCGTCTCGGTCAGGTTTCGAGGAAGGGCGAGATTAGGAGCATCCACGCGTGTGCGCAAGATCGGCAGTCGCAGCGCCGACCGTGCGTCCCTCACCCGCTCGCGTGAGCTGCAGCTGCGGACTTCGGCTCCTCGCCCATGACCACGATCACGGAGCTGCTGGCGAAGTGCTCAGACACCGCACGGCGGACCGCCTCGATGTCGCGCTCGACATCGCCGACGCGCTTGTCCGGCTCGAAGCCGAGGAAGATCTCGATGAACGCGCGGCTTCCCGAGCGGCGCGAGCGGATGCCGTAGATCATGTCGTAGCGGTCGAAGTTCTCCGCGAGGGCGCGCATGATCTTCAGCTTGTCCTCCTCCTCCAGCGCGCCATCCATCAAGTCGTAGCACGAGCTGGAGAACACGCCGATCGCCGACATCACGATGGTCGCGGCGACCACGAGGGCGGCCAACGGGTCGATGTAGACAGACCACTCGTAGCGTGCCAGCAGGATGCTGAGCACCAGGGACAGGAAGATGAAGACGTTGCCGAAGCATTTGGTGAAGAATAGCTTCGCCTGCGACGCCATGATCGGCGAGTGCTCGGCCTTTGCCGCGCGTCGCGCACGCACGAAGAGTGCACCGTTGATCACGGCGTAGATCACCTGGCCCGCGATGCTGATCCAGAGTCCGACACCGGCGATGTGGGAGGGCGAGATGATGCTGCGAATCGCATTGCCGACGATGATCAGAAACACGATCAGCATCAGCGCGCCGATGAGCAGGCTCGCCAGGTTCTCGAGCTTGCCGATCCCGAATTCGTATTCGTGGCTTGCGCCGCGCGTGATGCGGCGGATCGACAGCCAGGCCAGCAGGACGGCGATGAACTCGAGCGCGGTCTTCAGCGAATCGGCGAGCAGCACCGCCGAATTCGACAGCAACATTGCGGTGACCGTCATCACGGTGTCAAACACCCCTGCGATCACCGCAGTTCGTGCCGAGGATTCTTTCTGATTATTCAGCATGCTTGCTCTTCCCGTTGCACGGCGCGCGGATTGTGCACCGATTGACCCCGCCCGGCCAGCGCCCGGACGGGCCGCCGACTCTCCTGCGCCCTAACGCACCGAGTTCGCGTCGAGCACCGCCAGCGCGGTCATGTTGACTATGCGCCGGACCGTCACCGATGCCGTCAGGATGTGAACGGGGCGGGCCGCTCCCAGCAGGATCGGACCGATCGCCACGTTGTTTCCGGCCGCCGTCTTCAGAAGGTTGTAGGCGATATTGGCCGCGTCGATATCCGGGCAGACCAGCAGATTGGCGTCGCCCTCCAGGGTCGAGTAAGGCATGATCGAGCGGCGGATCGACTCGTCGAGCGCGCAGTCGGCGTGCATCTCGCCGTCGACCGCCAGATCGGGCATCCGCGCACGCACCAGCTGCAGAGCGCGCCGCACCTTCTCGGCGCTTGGCGCGCGGCTGGAACCGAAGTTCGAGTGCGACAACAGCGCCGTGCGTGGCGTGATGCCGAGCCGGCGCAGCTCTTCCGCAGCCATGACCGTGATCCCGGCCAGTTCCTCCGCGCTCGGGCTCAGGTTCACGTGCGTGTCGACGAGCGCGACCTGGCGCCCCGGCAGCATCAGGATGTTCATCGCCGCGTACACGTTGGCGCCCGGCCGCCGGCCGATCACGCGATCGACATACACGAGATGCATGTCGGGCGTGCCGTAGGTCCCGCAAATCAGCGCGTCTGCATCATTCTTGTGCATCAGCATCGCGCCGATCAGCGTATTGCGCCGGCGCATTTCGATCCGCGCCAGTTGCTCGGTCACGCCTGCACGCGCGGTCATCTGGTGGTAGGTCTGCCAGAAATCCCGATAGCGCGGATCGGATTCCGGATTGACCAGCTCGAAATCCGTTCCGGCGCGCATGCGCAGCCCATGCTTCTCGAGCTGCCGCTCGATCACAGCCGGGCGTCCGAGCAGGATCGGTCTGGCCAGTCCTTCGTCGATCACCACCTGCACGGCGCGCAGCACGCGCTCGTCCTCGCCTTCGGCGAAGACCACGCGTGCGCGACCGCCGCTCGCGACCGCCTTCTTGGCAGTGTCGAAGATCGGCTTCATAAAGGTGCCGGAGTGGTAGACGAACTGCTGCAGCTGCCCGCGGTAGGCGTCCAGATCCGCGATCGGGCGCGTGGCCACGCCGCTCGCCATCGCGGCCTCGGCAACCGCGGGCGCGATCCGCATCATCAGACGTGGATCGAACGGCTTGGGGATCAGGTACTCCGGACCGAAGCTGAAGCTGGCCGCTCCGTACGCGCTGGCGACGATGTCGCTGCCCTCTTCGCGCGCCAGCTGCGCGATTGCCTGCACCGCGGCGACCTCCATCTCCTTGGTGATCGTGGTCGAGCCTACGTCGAGCGCGCCGCGGAAGATGAACGGAAAGCACAGCACGTTGTTGACCTGGTTCGGATAGTCGGAGCGGCCGGTCGCGATGATCGCGTCGTCGCGCACGCTCTTCACCTCTTCGGGCAGGATCTCGGGTGTGGGGTTGGCGAGGGCGAGGATCAGCGGCCGTGCGGCCATCTTCGCAACCATTTCCTTCTTCAGCACTCCGCCTGCAGACAGCCCGAGGAAGATGTCGGCATCGTCGATGATGTCGGCGAGCGTCCGCGCCGATGTCTTCTGCGCATAACGCGCCTTCTCGACGTCCATCAGGATCGTGCGGCCTTTGTGAACGACACCCTCGATGTCGGCGACCCAGACGTTCTCGCGCTTCAGACCGAGTTCGACCAGCAGATCCAGGCAGGCGAGCGCGGCCGCGCCGGCGCCGCTGCACACGAGCTTGACCTCGGCAATCGACTTGCCGACGATCGCCAGCCCGTTGGTCACCGCGGCGCCGACGATGATCGCGGTGCCGTGCTGATCGTCGTGAAACACCGGGATGTTCATCCTTTCGCGCAGCTTGCGCTCGACGTGGAAGCACTCCGGTGCCTTGATGTCCTCGAGATTGATTCCTCCAAATGTCGGCTCGAGGGCTGCGATGATGTCCACGAGCCGGTCCGGATCGCGTTCATTGATTTCGATGTCGAACACATCGATGCCGGCGAACTTCTTGAACAGCACCGCCTTGCCCTCCATCACGGGCTTGGCCGCCAGCGGCCCGATCGCCCCCAACCCCAGCACCGCCGTGCCGTTCGTGACGACGCCGACCAGATTGGCGCGGGCCGTGTAGCGAAATGCCTTGGCGGGATCCTGGTAGATGGCTTCGCTTGCAGCGGCGACGCCCGGCGAGTACGCGAGGGCGAGGTCACGCTGATTGCTCAATTGCTTGGTCGGCGTCACCGAGATCTTCCCGGGTCGCGGGGACTCGTGATATTCGAGAGCAGCAGTGAGAAACTCGGATTGATCGGGTTGTGCCATCGGGGTCGCCTTCGTCAGGGCGTGCATTATGACGGTCGCGCCGGCCGGCTCAGTTCGATCCAGGCAGCACAATGCCGGTGCAGTGAAGTGACAAATGCCGCAACGTTTGTGCCGGCTGGCGTAATGATCTCTGCTCCGGCAGCATCAGCGATTTGAGGAGGCGTCCTGTCCGTGGCAGTCTTGCGAACCGACGGCATCGAGCCGTTCTACGTGATGGAGGTCGTGAAGGCGGCCGAGACTCTGGCCGCGCGCGGAAAGTCGATCATTCATCTGAGCATTGGGGAACCGGATTTCACGGCGCCACCGCCCGTCTTGCGGGCGGCCAAACAGGCGCTGGATCAGGGCCGCACGCGCTACACGCCGGCGGCTGGGATCGACGAGCTGCGCGAGGCCATAGCGCAGCACTACGCCCAACGATTCGGCGTATCCGTCCCTGTCGAACGGATCTTCGTCACGGCAGGGGCATCGGCGGCTCTGCTGCTGGCGTTCGCCGCTGTGCTGGACGTTGGCGCAGAGGTCCTGCTGCCGGACCCGTGCTATCCGTGCAACAGGCACTTCGCGACCGTACTGGGGGCGCGCGCACGCCTGATTCCGACGAGTGCAGCGGAGCGTTTTCATCTCAGCGCCGCGGCGATCGAATCGGCATGGACGCCGAGCACGGCCGGCGCGCTGCTTGCGTCTCCATCGAACCCGACCGGGACGTCAATCGCACAGGAGGCGCTCGCCGACGTGATCCGTGTCGTTCAGGCGCGCCGGGGCTTCGTGGTCGTCGACGAGATCTACCAGGGCCTGACCTATGATGCGCCGCCATCGACGGCGCTCGCCCTGGCGGACGAGGTCATCGTCATCAACAGCTTCTCGAAATATTTCAATATGACGGGATGGCGCCTCGGCTGGTTGGTCGTCCCGACGACCATCGCCGGCGCGGTCGAGAAGCTGGCTCAGAACCTCTTCATCTGCCCTTCGGCGATCGCCCAGCATGCGGCGCTCGCCTGCTTCTCGGATGAGGCGATGCAGACCTACGAATCACGTCGACTCGAATTCGCCCGCCGTCGCGACTATCTGGTGCCCGCACTGCGCGACCTGGGATTCGACGTTCCGGTCACGCCCGATGGCGCGTTCTACGTATATGCGGACATACGCAGATTCTCGGACGACAGCTGGAAATTCTGCTTCGACCTGCTGGAGAACGCCGGCGTGTGTGTCGTGCCGGGCCGGGACTTCGGCCATGCGGCTCCGGAGCGCTTCGTACGCCTGTCCTATGCCACGGACCTGGCGCGGCTCGAACATGCAGTGCAGCGGATGCGTGATTACCTGACCGTCTCGCGGCGCGGCCCTACGCGAGCCTAGGTCGCATTCGTGTCGCCCGCCTCGCTCGGCGGTGTTGACGATTCCGCCCTGGGCGTCTGCGCGGGCCGAACCGCGTCCACTTCGGCTTTGGCAGGCTTGGCGTCAGTCATCGGAGCCGACGCGCGTGCCGCCGCCAGCGCGCGCTCGACGCGCCCGGCCGCCGCGACGGACAGACGGTTATGCTCGGCAAGTACCCGCGCAGCATAGCCGCCATCGTCCTGAAGGTTTCCGGCGCCGACATACAACTGGAGGCCGCGCTCGACCGATCCGCCTCTGCGCACGAGATCCTTGAGGATCATCGAGCCGACCTTCAGGTTGGCAATCGGATTGAATGCACCGAAGTCCGCGCCACCATTTGCCTCGAATTTGTCGGCATGCACGCGTGTCATCACCTGCATCAGTCCCTGTGCACCCACTGAACTCTCGGCAATTGGGTTCATGCTCGACTCGACCGCCGTGACCGCAAGGATCAGCAAGGGATCAAGCCCAAGGGCACGGCCGGTGTCGTATGCCGAGGCGACGATCAACCGCACGGCTTCATCGGCCACGCGGTAGCGTCGCACCAGATACTGAGTGACGTTCTTCTGCTGCGGGTCGAGCGCCACCGGCATCGCCGATGAAGTCGATGCGTCGCTCGCCCCGAATATGTTGCCCGGGGTGGCGGCGACACGATCGGCGACGTCGATTGCCGCAGCGGGAAGCGACGTGACGACCTCGATCAACCGCTCGATCGCCCGGCCCCGCACATCGCCGCTGACCGCCAGTGTCCCGCCGACAAGCAGCGTCAGACACCCGGCAAAGATCACAACGAACCGCGTAAAGACCAGCGCGCCGCGAATCAGGTCTCGACCGGCTTCGGCCCATATGGGACTCAGGGCCATTTGGCGCTGGAGCGCATAATTCGTGGCGTTCGACATGCGTACCTCCTTATGCTGAGCGGCCGCCGGCCGAAATGGCACCGACGAGTCGTCACTCACAGGTTGGAACGGTGACCGGAAAGCCCACGTGCATTTCCGGCCGCTTCTTGCTCATCGGCCGGTCCGAATCCGACGGCCGATTACTTCCGATGGTGACCGAGTCACATTCGACGATCG
>JBAIYN010000073.1:0-6401 GCA_037915775.1 Burkholderiales bacterium
AAGCTGCCGATGGTGCGCTGAGAATGCAGATCGTCCCTGGCCAGCTCGGGCTCGAGCAGCTGCATGCGATCCATGCCGGCGGCGAGGTGCTTGCGATCGACGCCGCGGCGCGCGCGCGCATCCGCGCCAGCGCCGCCGTGGTCCAGCGCGCGGCGGATGGCGACGCGCCGGTATACGGCGTCAACACCGGCTTCGGCAAGCTCGCCACCCAGCGCATCAGCCGCGCGCAGCTCGACACGCTGCAGCTGAACCTGATCCGCTCGCACAGCGTCGGCGTCGGCGATCCGCTGCCGCCGGCCGTCGCGCGGCTGATGCTGGCGCTGAAGGCCGCGAGCCTGGCGCGCGGTCATTCCGGCGTGCGCGAGCAGTTGATCGACACCCTGCTCGCCGTGCACAACGCCGGCCTCGCGCCCTATGTGCCGAGCCAGGGCTCGGTCGGCGCGTCGGGCGACCTCGCGCCGCTCGCGCACATGACGCTGGCGCTGATGGGTGAAGGCGAAATGCTCGTCGACGGCCGACGCACGCCGGCCGCCCCGCTGCTGCGCGAAGCGGGAATCGCGCCGCTGGCGCTGGAAGCCAAGGAAGGGCTGGCGCTGATCAACGGCACGCAGACCTCGACCGCGCTCGCGCTGCACGCGCTGCTTTCCTTCGAGCCGGTGCTCGAGGCGGCGCTGGTGATCGGCGCGCTGACGGTCGACGCAGCGCGCGGCAGCGACGGCCCGTTCGATCCGCGCATCCACGCGCTGCGCGGCCAGCCGGGGCAGATCGACGTCGCGCAGTATTACCGCGCGCTGCTCGCCGGCAGCGAGATCCGCCGCTCGCACCTGGAAGGCGACGACCGCGTGCAGGATCCGTATTCGCTGCGCTGCCAGCCGCAGGTGGTCGGCGCCTGCCTCGACCAGTTGCGCCACGCGGCGCTGGTGCTGCTGCGCGAGGCCAACGCGGTCACCGACAACCCGCTCGTCTTCGCCGAGGACGCGAGCCTGATCTCCGGCGGCAACTTCCACGCCGAGCCGGTCGCGCTCGCCTGCGACGCGATGGCGGTGGCGATTGCCGAGGTCGGGGCGATCGCCGAGCGCCGCATCGCGATGCTGATCGACGCCGGCGTGTCGCGCCTGCCGCCGTTCCTGACCGCGGACGCCGGCCTGAATTCCGGCTTCATGATCGCGCACGTGACGGCCGCGTCGCTGGCGAGCGAGAACAAGTCGCTCGCGCACCCCGCCAGCGTCGATTCGCTGCCGACGTCGGCCAACCAGGAAGACCACGTGTCGATGGCGACCTACGCCGCGCGCCGCCTGCAGCCGATGATCGCCAACACCGCGCACATCCTCGGCATCGAGCTGCTCGCCGCGGCGCAAGGGATCGAGTTCCTGCGCCCGCTGAAGAGCTCGGCCGCGCTCGAACAGGTGCACGCGCTGCTGCGCGAAGGCTGCCCGGCGCTGGAGCGCGACCGCTTCCTCGCGCCGGACATCGAGACGGCGACGCGGCTCGTCACCGGCGGTGCGCTGTCGCGCGTGTTCCGCACCCTGCCTGCGCTGCCGGCGCTGTGGATCCCGGCCTGACCGGACCCGGCGCCGCGCGCGTCAGAACAGCACGTTGCTGAGCCAGTAGCAGATCGCCGCGATGAACGCGGCGACCGGGATCGTGAAGATCCACGCCCACACGATGTTGCCGGCCAGGCCCCAGCGCACCGCGCTGGGGTTGCGCACCGAGCCCACGCCGAGGATCGCGCCGGTGATGGTGTGCGTGGTCGACACCGGGATGCCGAGCAGGTTCGCCATGAACAGCGTCAGCGCGCCGCCGGTCTCGGCGCAGAAGCCGCCGACCGGCCGCAGCTTCGTCAGCCGCTGGCCCATCGTCTTGACGATGCGCCAGCCGCCGAACATCGTTCCCAGCCCCATCGCCACGTAGCAGCCGACGATCACCCACGCAGGCGGCGCGGAGGCGTCGGCCGCGACGCTGCCGGCCGCGACCAGCAGCATCCAGATGATGCCGATCGTCTTCTGCGCGTCGTTGCCGCCGTGGCCGAGCGAATACAGGCTGGCCGACACGAGCTGCAGGCGCTTGAACCAGCGATCCACCCGCAGCGGCGCGGTGCGGCGGAAGATCCACGAGATCGCGACCATCATCAGCGCCCCGAGCACCAGGCCCAGCAGCGGCGACACGAAGATGAACACCACCGTCTTCCAGATGCCGGCGCCGATCAGCTTGCCGATGCCGGCCTTGGCCGACACCGCGCCGATGAGTCCGCCGATCAGCGCGTGCGAGCTCGACGAGGGCAGCCCGTACCACCAGGTGACGGCATTCCACACGATCGCGCCGATCAGCGCGCCGAACACCACGTGGTGATCGACGGCGCCCGGCTCGACGATGCCCTTGCCGATCGTGCTGGCCACCTGCAGGTGGAAGACGAACAGCGCGATCACGTTGAACGCAGCCGCCAGCAGCACCGCCTGCTGCGGCTTCAGCACACCGGTGGAAACCACGGTGGCGATCGAGTTGGCGGCGTCGTGAAAGCCGTTCATGAAGTCGAACGCGAACGCCAGGCACACCAGCATCACGACGACCCACAGAGTGATCGGAGCCGCGGTCATTTCTGATCAGGCCGGCGCCGCTCAGGAATGCTCGAGCACGATGCCTTCGATCAGGTTCGCCACGTCCAGGCAGCGGTCCGAGATCGATTCGAGGTGTTCGTAGATCGCCTTCAGCTTGATCAGTTCGCGCACGTCGATGTCGTCGCGGAACAGCTTCGACATCGCGCTGCGCATCACGCGATCTGCGTCGGACTCGAGGCGGTCGATCTCGTCGCAGGTCTTCAGTGCCGCATCTGCGCCCTGGCTGCCGGAGATGTCCGGCAGCAGCGACACCGCGTGCTGGACGCGCTGGCAGCACTTCATCGAGATGTCGCCCAGGCGCTCGACGTCCGCGGGCAGGTGCTGCACGTTGTACAGCGCCATCACCTCGCTCGAGTCCTGCAGCAGGTCGAGGATATCGTCCATCGCGTTGATCAGCCCGTGGATCTGCTCGCGGTCGATCGGCGTGACGAAGGTGCGGTGCAGCTTGCGGTTGACTTCCGCCGTGATGCGGTCGGCCGCATGTTCCGCCGCAACGACCTCGGCGGCGTATTTCTCGCGCAGATCCGAAGTCGAGTAGTGCTGGATCATCGACATGAACGCACGCGCGCCGTCGGAGATATGGCCCGCGTGATCGTTGAACATCTTGAAGAAGTTCTCCTCCTTCGGCAGCAGCTTCCCAAAAACCATTTCCCTCTCCCCCGGCCAGCGTCAGCGTGCGGCGTCGTGCCGCATTGTATGGATTGGCGCGGACCCGCGCTTCAGCACTCGACGATGTTGACCGCCAGCCCGCCGCGCGCGGTCTCCTTGTACTTCGTCTGCATGTCGGCGCCGGTCTCGCGCATGGTCTTGATCACGTTGTCGAGAGACACCACGTGCGAGCCGTCGCCCGCGAGCGCCAGCCGCGCGGCGTTGATCGCCTTCACGCTCGCCACCGCGTTCCTCTCGATGCACGGGATCTGCACCAGGCCGCCGACCGGATCGCAGGTCAGCCCGAGGTGATGCTCCATGCCGATCTCGGCCGCGTTCTCGACCTGGCGCGGCGTGCCTCCCAGCACCGCCGCCAGCGCGCCGGCGGCCATCGAGCACGCGACGCCGACCTCGCCCTGGCAGCCGACCTCGGCGCCGCTGATCGACGCATTCTCCTTGTACAGGATGCCGATCGCGGCCGCGGTCAGCAGGAAGTCGAACACGCGCGCCTCGGAGGCGCCCGGCACGAAGCGCGCGTAGTAGTGCAGCACCGCCGGCACGATCCCCGCGGCGCCGTTGGTCGGTGCGGTGACCACGCGGCCGCCCGCCGCGTTCTCCTCGTTGACCGCGAGCGCCCACAGGTTGACCCAGTCCATCACCGCGAGCGGATCGGTCAGGCCGGCGCCGGGCGCGGACAGCCTGCGATACAGCGCCGGCGCGCGCCGCCTGACCTTGAACGGGCCCGGCAGTTCGCCTTCGGCCCGCAGGCCGCGCTCGGCGCACGCCTGCATCGCGTTCCAGATCGTGCGCAGGCCGGCGTCGATCTCGGCGTCGCTCCTCCAGCGACGCTCGTTCCGGCGCATGATCTCGGCGATCGAGCAGCGTTCGCGTTCCACCAGCGCGAGCAATTCCTCGCCGGTGTGAAACGGATGCGGCAGCACGGTGGTGTCGGGCGCAATGCGCCTGTGCACGGCTCCATCGGCCGCGACCTCGTCGCTGACCACGAAGCCGCCGCCGACCGAGTAGTACGTCCTTGCCAGCAGATCGGACCCGGCGCCGTCGAACGCGGTGAACTGCATGCCGTTGGCGTGAAACGGCAGTGTCCTGGTCCGGTAGAACAGCAGATCCGTGGCCGCGTCGAATGCGATCGCGTGCCGGCCGAGCAGGTTCAGGCGCCGCTTCGCGCGCATGTCCGCCAGGCGCGCTTCGATGCCATCGATGTCGACCTGGTCCGGCTCCTCGCCTTCGAGTCCGAGCAGCACTGCCTTGTCCGAGCCGTGGCCCTTGCCGGTCGCGCCGAGCGAGCCGAACAGCTCGGCCCGCACGCGCGCGGTGCGTTCGAGCAGGCCGTCGTGCACGAGCCGCAGCGCAAACATGCGCGCCGCGCGCATCGGCCCGACCGTGTGCGACGACGACGGTCCGATGCCGATCTTGAACAGGTCGAACACGCTGACGGCCATGCCGGACTCTACCTGCTGCGGACCGCTTCGAGCATCGCACCGAGCACGTCGGCCTGCACGCGGCTGCGCATCAACGCCTCCATGTGCTCGCCGCCGTCGACGCGGATCAGCCGCTTCGGCTCGTGCGCGGCGGCAAAGAGCTGCTCGCTGTGCTTGAACGGGATCACCGCATCGGCGGTGCCGTGCAAGAACAGCAGCGGCAGGTCGATGCGATCGAGCATCGCGACCGGATCGCGCTCGCGCGGCGGCAGCCACGGCAGCGCGAGCGGTACGAAAGGGGCGAGCACCACGCTCTGCAGCGCGGCGTCGCGCGCGATGCCGCGATAGCTGGCGAACGCCGAATCGATCACCGCCAGCTTCACACCCGCGCGATCGACGGCGAGCATCCGCAGTGCCGACGCGCCGCCGATGCTCTGCCCGAGCACGACCAGCCGGCCGGCGTCGACGCCGGGCCGCTTGCGCAGCCAGCGCAGTGCGGCGAGCGCATCATCGACCACGCCGTCGAGCGTGGGCTTGCCTTCGGATTCCCCGAAGCCGCGGTAGTCGAGCATCAGCACGTTGAATCCGGCCGGGGGCAGCCACGCCACCAGCGGCAGGTGGTTGCTGATGTTGGCCGCATTGCCATGCAGGTGCAGCACGGTGCCCGCCGCACCGGATGCGGCCGGCAGCCACCAGCCGTGCAGCCGGCTGCCGTCGCCGCCGGCGATCGACACATCCTCGTGCGCGAGGCCGAAGTCGCGCGGCCGCGTGTACTCGACGCGGTCCGGGTAGAAGAACATGCCCTCGATCACGGTGCACCCCGACACCAACGGCGCGGCCAGCGCCGCGCCGATCAACTGCCGGCGCCTCACGCCGTGACCGGCGCCTCTTCCTTGAAGGCCTCGATCGGCACGCACGAACAGAACACGTGGCGGTCGCCGTACACGTTGTCGATGCGCGCCAGCGCAGCCGGTCAGGCTGCGCTCCCCACCTCGCGGCTTTCGCCGGGGCGCGCTTCCTGGTAAGCCGTGATGGGAGGACACGCACACATCACGTGACGATCGCCGTAGACGTTGTCGACGCGCGCCACCGGCGGCCAGTACTTGTGCCGCTTGAGCGTCGCGAGCGGGAACGCGGCCTGCTCGCGCGTGTAGTCGTGCTCCCAGTTCTCGGCCATCACCATCGCGGCGGTGTGCGGCGCGTTCTTCAGCGGGTTGTCGTCGCGGTCGACGGCTCCTGATTCCACCGCACCGATCTCGGCGCGGATCGCGATCATCGCCTCGCAGAAGCGGTCCAGTTCGTGCAGCGACTCGCTCTCGGTCGGCTCGACCATCAGCGTGCCCGGCACCGGGAAGCTCAACGTCGGCGCATGGAAGCCGTAGTCCATCAACCGCTTCGCGACGTCCTCCGCGCTGACACCCGACGCGTCCTTCAGTGGCCGCAGATCGAGGATGCACTCGTGCGCGACCAGCCCGTTGCGGCCGGTGTACAGCGTCGGGTAGTGAGGGGCGAGCTTCTTCGCGACGTAGTTCGCGTTCAGCAGAGCGACCTGCGTGGCGCGCTTCAGCCCCGCCGCGCCCATCAGCGTGATGTACATCCACGAGATCGGCAGGATGCCGGCCGAGCCGTAGCTCGCGGCGCTGACCATGCCGACCGGGTGCGCGCCGTCGACGGCATCGCCCAGCTTCGCCGGCAGGAA
>JBAIYN010000078.1:0-2156 GCA_037915775.1 Burkholderiales bacterium
CAATCGGGCGCGGCCGATTTTTCTTGATTTTGCGCATACGACGCGAACCGTTGCGCTCCGATCATGCCGAACCGAATTGCCAATCCGGGATAACAGCGAACGTAAAAAGCAAGTTAAGTTGTCCCGCAGTTCCGCGCGAAGAAGCACAACAACGCCGTCGCGGCGGCGATTTCCGGGTGGAAGCAGAGCGTGAACGGCGCGGCTTCCAGTTTTTGGGAGACAACATGCTGATGTTCACGTTTTGCGCGGCGCGCCGCGCCACGCAGGTGCAGTTGCTGCCCGCGCATCGGTGGGTGCGCCCGCTGGGCCTGCTGCTGGGCGCGGCGCTGTCTCTCGGCGCGACATCGCTGCGCGCGCAATCGGCGCCCGGGGTCGAAACGGTCGGGGTCGCGCAGCTTCCGCCCGCCACGCCCGATCGCTTGTACGTCGCGGACGTGGCGATCACGCACATCGTCGACGGCAAGGTGCACATCCTCAACGGCCGCACGATGAAATACGAAGGCACGGTGGCCACCGCGCTCGCCGGCAATTTCGCGCTGTCACCCGACCGCAAGGAGCTGTACGTCGCCACCACGTATTTCACGCGCCTGAACCGCGGCGAGCGGGTCGACCAGGTCGACATCTACGACGCGACTACGCTGAAGTTGACCGGCGAGGTGCCGATCCCGCCCAAGCATGCGCAGACGCTGCCCTATCGCGGCTACGCGCGCGCCTCATCGGACGGCCGCTGGCTGTTCGTGCAGAACGCCACGCCGGCGACGTCGGTCAGCGTGGTCGACCTGAAGGCGAAGAAGTTCGTTGTCGAGATCCCGACCCCGGGCTGCTGGACCTTGCTGACCGTTCCCTCGGCGCCGGCGCGCTTCAGCGCGCTGTGCGGCGACGGCTCGCTGCTGACGGTGACGCTCGACGCGGACGGCAAGGTGGCGCAGCAACGCCGCGCGCCGAAGTTCTTCGAGCCCGACAAGGACCCTATCTTCATCCACGCCGAATACGACGGCGACCGCGCCTACTTCGTGTCGTTCAAGGGGATGCTGTACACGGCGAACCTGGCCGGCGAGCAGGCGAGCTTCGAACCGCCCTGGCCGCTGGTGCTGGGCGCGGACGCGAAGAAGAACTGGCGTCCGGGCGGCTACCAGCCGATCGCGCTGCATGCGAAGAGCGGCCGCCTGTACGTCGGCATGCATCCGAACGGCAAGGAGGGCAGCCACAAGGAGCCGGCGCGCGAGATCTGGGTGTTCGACATGGCGAAGAAGTCGCGCATCGCGCGCGTGCCGGGATCGATGGCGATCGCGCTCGCGGTCACGAGCGGCGACAAGCCGCTGCTGTTCGCGATCGATGGCGCCAAGAATGCGCTGGTGTCCTGGGACGTGCAGGGTGCGCCGCGCCGGCGCGCCGAGCAGATGGCGCCGATGGGCGACTCGGCGACTCTGATCGAGGTCCAGTAGGGTGGGCGTGACGGCGATGCTGACAGGCCCGCTGTTCGTCGACCCCGTGATCGCGCGCGCGTGCGGCGCGGCCGTCACGCTGATTCTGCTGCTGGGGGCGATCGACAAGCTGCGCGATCGCGAACTGTTCGAGGCGATCGTGGAGAACTACCGCGTGCTGCCCGCCGGTCCGGCGTCGCTCGTGTTCGCGCGCATGTTGCCGCTGGTCGAGATCGCCGCGGCCGGGCTGCTGCTGTGGCCGGCGCTGCGCGTGGCCGGCGCGGCGGTCGCCATCGGACTGTTCGCGGTGTTCTCGCTGGCGATCGGCATCAATCTGCTGCGCGGCCGGCGTGATGTCGACTGCGGCTGCGGCGGCGCGAGCGGGCGGCAGACGCTGTCGTGGTGGCTGGTTGCGCGCAATGCGGTGCTGGCGGCGATCGCGCTGATCGGCGCCGGTGACGGCGTGGTGCGTGACCTGGCGTGGCTGGACGCTTTCACCGCGGTTGCGGGCACGCTGGCGCTGCTGGCGCTGTATGTGTTCTTCAATCAACTCGGCGCCAACGCGCCACGGCTGAAATCGCTGCGCCAGCCGCGGCGGGAGGAAACTTGACATGACGGAAGCGCTGGTGATTTCGAACCTGCTGCTGTGGCTGGTGGTTCTTGCGCTGCTGGTCGCGGTGATCGCGCTGGCGCGGCAGGTCGGCATCCTGTACGAGCGCGTCGCGCCGATGG
>JBAIYN010000707.1:0-2065 GCA_037915775.1 Burkholderiales bacterium
TCGATCGAGAAGGTATTGCTGCGAACCCGCGCCGGGTCGACATCCGCGCGCAGCGTCCAGGCGTGAATCACCTTGCCGCTGGGCTGGCGAACCGGTTGCAGCGGCACGAATTCCCCTTCCGCCGACATTCCGGTTTCCTCCTCGAACTCGCGCCGTGCTGCGTGCAGCGGATCTTCGCCGTCGCTGAACTCCCCCTTCGGGATCGACCACGCGCCGGCGTCCTTGCGCGCCCAGTACGGACCGCCCGGATGAACCAGGAACACCTCGAGCACTCCGGCCGCCTCGCGGAACAGCAGCAGTCCGGCGCTGCGCCTCGTCATCGATGTCGGTCGGCGCGAGCGGCACCGCGCGCGTCACAGCGCGCGATTGCGCGGCTCCTCGGTATGCGCGTCGCCCCCCAGGCCGCTGCGGTCGGCGGTCACGCGGCAGTGCGGCCGCCCGTTGGCGATGTCGTACGAATTGGCAACATGGAATGGGCGCAGGCCGTCGATGTCGTTCGCGCTGCCGGCGGCGGTGCGCTCGATCTTCCAGCCGAACTCGGCGCTCGCGTCACCGTAGCGCGGGCGATGCATCCAGGCGCCGCACTCGTCCTGCCGCCAGAGTTCACCGGTGCGGTCGTTGCGTGCGCGCCCCTTTTGCCAGACCTTGCGGATCGTCTCTTCGCTGTACATGAGCATTCGCTCCAGATAACTGTCGCCGCGACGTCAGCGCACCCAGCGCGCGCGCACGAGATTCGACTCGTCGGTGTACTGGATCTCGAGCGAGCCGTCGAACGCGCGTTCGATCGCCTCGCCCACACCGCGCGGCAGGTGTGTGTCGGTGAAGGAAATTTCGACGCCATCGGCGCGCTCCTCGACGCCGATCAGACGCTTCAGCGGATGCTCGCGCCGCTGCTGCTCGACGTTGTTCCGCGCCAGGTTGAGGATCTCTTCGCGGTGCGCCTTGAAGAACTCACCGCCGAGATGGAGCAGGCCGGCCGGCGCCTTGTCGCGCAGCCGCTGGCAGGCCGGGCACAGCGTCCGATGCGCGCCCGCGGGCGCCTCGCCCCATTGCCACCGGCCGCGCAGCCAGACCGCGCCGCATTGCGAGCAGACGGTCGGCTCGGGCAGCTTGATGCGCACCTTGTAGGGATCGTGAACGTGCTCGCGAATCAGTCGGTCGCGGCGTTGCGGTTTGCGCGCGAAAGAGGCAGGACCAGTCATCTCGGCGTCTCCCCTGTGCTTGATCCGGACTGACGCACGTGTTCCATTTTGCGCGCGCGTCGGTCGCCGGACGTAGCCAGTGTTGGCTAGATGAGCGCGAGCTTGTTGAGCGACGCCAACATCCAGTCGGCCGCCGGCGCTGCGTCGTTACGCGATCTGCGCCGTGATCTGCATCAATGCGCGATCGACGCGCTCTGCAACGATGTTCGGGGCGGAAGCGGAGCGTGGCGCGACCGGCGGTGGTCGGCGCGCAGACGGAAACCATGCGCACCCTGATTGCGTTCGACGGCAGCGAGCACGCGCTGCGTGCGGTCGAGTTCCTGTGCCGGCATCCACATATCCTCGGCGATCGCGCCGAAGTCACCGTGGTCTTCGTCGCCTCGCCGACGCCGCTGCGCGTGGTGGTCGCCCTGGGCGGCGAGGTGATGTCACCGCTGCCGGTCGAGGCGGAGCGCGCGGCTCAACCGGCGCTGGAGATGCTGCGCAAGGCCGGATTCGAGCCTTCGCTGACGGAGCTGACCGGCGATCCCGGACTGGAGATTTCCCAGCTCGTGCGCGACGGAAACTACGATCTTGTCGTGATGGGTTCGCACGGCCGCGGCCTGCTGAACCGCGCGCTGCTCGGCTCGGCGGTGAACAAGCTCCTCGCGCACTGCGCCGCGCCGGTACTGATCGTCCGCTGAAAGTCAGAACACCGAGTCGCCGCGGTCGAGCGCGTGCTGCGCCAGCAGATACGTGGCGGCGTTCCAGCTCTGGCCCGCCATTCCCATCGGCGCGAGCGTCTTGCCGTGAAACCACTCGGTAAAGCGCCAGTCATCGAGGCTGTTGACCCGTGCGAGCCTGGACAACTCGCCGCGGGCCAG
>JBAIYN010000301.1:0-3964 GCA_037915775.1 Burkholderiales bacterium
GCGCGCGCTGGCACGCAGCAGATACGATTCGAGTTCGCATTCGCCCGCCGCGGTCACGCCGGCGTCGTCGGTCGAAAACGGCCGCCCGGCGAGCGCGGCGACGGGCAACAGGCACACCAGCGCCGCGCACTTGCGCATCGGATTCGCCCGAATCGAATACCGCGACAACGAGGACACTCCAGCAATTGCTGAAAGTCCGCATGGATTCTTGATCCACGCAGTTCAAAAATTGCACGTTAACGTTGGAATTTTGGCGCAGCGGAAAAAACGCGTCATCCATTGATGCCCGAGGCGGTTCAAACTGCGATCGCTTGCGGGGCTGCACGCTGGCAGGGCCTTATAGAACGAACAGCTCGCGAGTCCGCGCACGCGCCGCGGAGATGTCAGAACCCGCGCTCGACGTCCTCAGGCTGATGAAGTCGTGTCGATGGCTGCAGCCGGCGGGTGGAAAGTCCGCTAACCGCGCCCCGTGCGCGCCGAGTGGCAGGATGCGGGCGAGGACTCACGCAATGGGCCAAACGCGGCGACCGATGGCACCAACCGAGGAGAGAGATTTCTTCACGTGGGCGTCGGCTTCGCGGTCAGTCAGCGAATGACCCTGCGCCGCGCATAGCGCCGCCGCAGCGAGCACGAATCTGAAGTCGCGCGCATCCTGCTCGGTTACGGATTGACGTCTATTGGCCCAGTTGCGCGACGGCAGCACGCAGCGGACCACTCGAAATCTGAATCAGGCCCAACTGAGGCGCGTACATCTCAAGAATCATGAGAATGGCGCACGAAATCGACAGTGCCGAGAGGAAGAAGCTGGCGACAACGGTCGCATTTCGCGGCGCGAATAGCCCGAAACTGCCGAAGACGATAGTGAGCCAGAATGCCAGCGCCACCAACAGTGCCCTCGGAAAGCCGGATTCGGTCTGTTGATGCATCAGCCAGCGCGTCTGTGCGATCGAAAGCGCAAGACCCACTGCCTGGTCCAGTGTCGCGCGTTGCGCGGCATCCTTGGGTGACAGTTGCAGAATCTTCTCGTACAGGCTCTCGGCGTCGGCCGACATCGGCTTGTCCTGGAGGCGTCCTGCTTCCCGGCCCTGATCGAGTGCGCGCACAACGATGGCGCGCAGCTGATCGCGTGCGTCCTTCGACTCAGGCCCATAACGGGCCAGGATGCGGTCCAGCAGGATGACCTTGGCGGAAATCTCGGTGAGTTCATTTCGCTGCGCCTCATAGGCGCCGTGCGCCGAAGAAACCAGCAGACCGAGAACCAGTGCAGACATCGTCAACACCATTCCCACCGACAGCATCACGATGCTCTTTGAATCGTCGCCGAAATAACGCTGCGGCAGGACAGAGCGAAGAGACAGGCCGACCAGCGCGCCTCCGAAGAGCAGGACTATCAGAATCAGACTTGCGATGAGGTTGTTCATGTGATGGCGCCCACCAAGAGATCAATTGTTTGCGCGTTAAGGGCCGGCAGTCAGAATGCTTCCAGGGAGGAGCCCAGGTACAAATAGACTGCGGAGTGTCCGCCCTCTGACAGTCCATATCCGAAGTACACGGGACCCAGTTTCGAGTTGACGCCGACGAAAAGTGACCCTCCGAAGAGAATTCCACGCGCCGGGGTGCCATCGAGGCGCCGAAAGACATTTCCCGCTTCCAGCGTGACTCCACCCCAGCTTGCCGTGCCGAGGGTTTCTATCAGGTACGCGATCCTGCGGCGAAATTGCACCAACCCCAACGCATACTCGCGACCGATCAACTCATTGGGTCGATATCCCGAGAATTTGAACAGACCCCCCAGCTTGAACTGGTCGTAGAACGGCGCGCCGCTATTGAGGTCGGATCCGCCGCTTAGAGAGAAGGTCCAGACATTGCGGCGTGAAGTGACAACCGTGCGCGCCTGGCCAGAGACCGTCTGGTAGGTACGCTCTGCGCCCAGGGCCGCGGTGGAGAAATTGCCGCCGACGATGGCCACGCTCCCCTCGCTCGGGAACAGGGGTCGGTCAACGGTGTCGAAAACGAATCGCATCGTGCCCGCGCCCAGCGACTTCGCGCCGAGGTCGATTCCCTCGACACTGCCGACATCGACGCTCGAGTTCACGCTGCCGCGCATCAGACCAAGACGAAACTCTCCCCGCGTGCCGAGTGCAATCCCGGCGCTGAGTTGCGCCTCGTAACGGCGCGTGGCGAGCTGCGCGATGCGCGACTCGCCGCGATAAAGGTACTCAAGGTCTTGATACGCGAGCACCGACGGGGCAAGGAAGAACCGCTGCTTGGTGTCGAGAGGCTGATAGAAGTCCGCGGCGAGAAAGCTCGGGCGGCCGATCTGCATCGACGTGCGAAGCTCGCCGCCGAGGGCGTTGAGCCATCTCTTCTCGTAGTCAACGCGCACGCCCCACGCCACCTCGCCGCGGAAGTAGGTACTTAGGTTCAGGTCGAAGAGCAGGTAGTTGGGTCCCCACGGCTTCTCAACGGCGGTGTACGTCAAGACGTTGCGGCCGTCCTCCGCGGTCAACTGGTAGCTCACCGAGGTGAAGTCGCCGCGCGCAACGAGCCGCGTCGTATCCGCATCGGCCCGGGCCGGGTCGTAAACGTCGCCGGGCTTGACCCGCAGGAATGACCGCATGACTTCCGGGTTCGTCGTGTTGAACCCGACCATCCGCACTTCATCGATCTTCACCGTCGGCACGGCAGCGACCTTGCCGAGATCCGCTCGCCACGCCGCGTACTTCTCGGGCGACAAGCTGTAGCGCGACAGCGCCGCGGCGGCCTTGCGCGCGGCCGCCTCGCCGATCGGGATCGCCTCGGGCACCTTGGCAAAGTCGATCGATGAGATGTCTTGAAGGATGACCGGAATTTCGACGTCGTCTGCCGTGAGCGTCGCGAGCTGAACCCTCTCGTTCGCATCGATAGCAATGTTGAGTGCCTGGCCGGCAACGCCTGTTAGTGTCGTCAGACGCTCGCGCGTGGCGGCTGGACTGGCCACCGGAACAGCAATCAACACATCACCGCACAACTTCCGGGCGACATCCACCGGCAGGTTACGAACCAGCATGCCGTCGACATACAGCCGGCCGCCATAGTCGACTGGGGCGAAGGCTCCCGGTACCGCCATGCTCGCGCGCATGGCCACCGCGAGGTCGCCGCCGTCGAACACATGCATCGCGCCGCTTTCGAGGTCCGTGGCCACTGCCCGGAAGGGAATCGGCAGCTCGTCGAATTTGGATATCTGGCCAGCGCCTGCGACGATGCGGCGAAATAAGGCCTCGATCTGATGCGTCGGCACGAGTCCGCCCGGCGGCGCGACCTTGCCGTCCTTCACACCCACTTCAAATCCGAGCGTGAAGATGAAGTCCGGGCTCTTGCGTTGGACCGGGACCTCCTGCCGTGGGGCGCTCGCTAGAAGGTCTTTCCAGTCGACCGCCGTGATCACCTGCTCGAGCTGCTGCGCCGACATCCCGGTCGCATAGGCAGCACCGACGATCGCGCCCATCGACGTCCCCGCGATGCAGTCAATCGGGACGCGCAGCTCCTCCAGCACCTTGATGACGCCGATGTGTGCCGCACCCTTTGCGCCGCCGCCGCCCAGCACGAGCCCGATGCGCGGGCGCCCCGCGTGCTCAACTGGACCGGACGGAACATCTGCCGCATTCGCCGCCTGCGACGCGAAGACAAGGCAGACCGTCAATGCGAGCCACCCGCCACACGGTCTTCTCTTTGCCGTTCGATCTTTCGATGTCATCTCGCCGCCCTGACCGGCGATTGCGTACACGGGCGCCGCGCGATCGCTGTTCCTCGAACGCGGCACCCGGAGCACACTGCGTGCTCACAGTGGCGTACAGGATCCAAACACTACGTACACTCCGTCACGGCTGGCGATCGACGCCGACATGGTCCCGTCCTCCGAATTCAGCGCGAGCGTCCAGGCGTAACCGAGTTCGGTCCCCTGCAGAAGGATTTGGTTTGCATC
>JBAIYN010000391.1:0-2529 GCA_037915775.1 Burkholderiales bacterium
CGCGCGCCATTCTCGTCAATGCGGTCGGTCGGATCCGATTCGGGCTCGACTCCAATGGTGATGGCATTCCCGAGAATGACGGGACGTTGAACGCCAATGGCTCAACCAATCCGCCATCCAATATCGGTGGGACCTGCACCGCGCCGACGCTCTCGTGATGGGTCAAGACGATCTTCAATTTGTGGACATTCGATGATTAGCTCGAATCTCAACAACGGAAGAACGCTGGATAGCCAGCAAGGCGTGAGCCTGATCGAGGTGCTGGTCGCGGTCGTGATCCTGTCGATCGGCCTGCTTGGCCTCGCCGGGTTGCAGGCGGGCGGAATGCGGGTCGGTCAGGGTGCGATGTACCGCGGACTCGCCGCGCAGTACGCGTACGACATGGCAGATCGGATGCGCGCCAACATGGCCGCCGCGAAAGCGGGCAGTTACAGCCTGTCGCTCGGCGCAACGTATCCCGTCACCCTGAGCGGTACGGCAGTGACGAACGACGTCAACGACTGGATGACGCGCATGCGGACTGTTCTTCCTGCCGCAGACGGCTCCATCGCGGTCAGCGGCAATACCGCCACGATCACCGTCCAGTGGGACGATCGCCGCGCATCGGTACGTGATGCGAATCCGAGCGCGGCACAGACAGCGCAGTTCGTCGTGACGACGCAGCTCTGGAACAACTGACCATGCGCAACGCGAGACGCTCGTTCGCCCAGCGTGGTCTGACGATCATCGAGTTGATGGTCAGCCTGGCGCTGAGCCTGGTCGTGCTCAGCGCGCTGACCTACATCTACGTCAGTTCGCGCGGCGCGTACCGCAGCAATGAAGCGGTTGCGCGCGTGCAGGAAAACGGTCGATTCGCGATGGATTGGCTGTCGCGCGAGATCCGCAATGCCGGCTTCTATGGCTGTGTGTCGCGCGGACCCGCGCCGGTTGTGATTGCAAAGAATTTCACCGGGTTCACGATGGGCCTGCAGGCGGTGGCTGGATATGAAAACGGTGTGGGGCGGCCGAATAGTTTCCCAGCCAATTACTTGCGCGGCGACGTCCTGCTGCTATCCGGAATGCTTGGACAGGCTGCGAACATTCTTGACAACAATCCGCAGGCGATCAACGCCAACATCAAAGTTGACCGATGCATAGGACTCCAACAGAACGATTTGGTGCTGGCAACTAACTGCGCCCGCAGCACGATCTTCCGGATAACGAACAATCCCGAGCCGACGAACGCGAATAATTGTCCGATACCGGGATCAGGCAGCTTCAATACGGTGACCGACGCGGCGGACAACAACTTCAACCCGCAGTTCCGGCTGAATCCGCCTTACCTCGTCGGTTCCCGCGCGATCGTTTTCAAGTTCGGCGCACTTGCGTACTACATCGGCAGCAATCCCGCCGGTCGGCCGTCGCTTTACCGAACCAACATGGACACGAGCGGCAACGCATTCACCGAAGAAGTGGTCGAGAACGTCGAGAACATGGACCTGCTGTTCGGCGAAGACACGGACGGTGATGGCTATGCCGATCAGTACCGGACCGCGTCCCAGGTTGCTAACTGGCAGAACGTGGTCAGCGTGCGAGTGACCCTGATCGCAGTGAGCCCCGACACAGGAGCGACCGTGCAGGCGCAGAACTACTACTTTGGCGCGAACAGCAGCGGCACCGCAGTGAACTGGCAGACCGCCGCGGATTCGCGCCTGCGTCAGGTCTTCGTGTCCACCGTCGCTGTTCGCAACAAGCTGCCATGAAGCCCATCGGCCAAAGGCGCCGGATGCCCACGCTCTCATCCGCTCACGACAGCCGCGGTGCTGTGCTTGTTGTCGGCCTGATCTTCCTCGTGCTGCTGATGTTGATCGGCGTGACTGCGTACAACATGTCGACGCAGGAGGAACGCCAGGCCGGCAACGCGCGCGATCGTATACGCGCGATCGAAGGCGCCGAATACGCGTTGCGCGTCTGCGAGGCGCAATTGACCGGCGCGGTGGCGCCCAATTTCACCGTCGCCGGAACGGGCGGCTACTACGTTTCGGGCCCGGCGGATCCGGAGCTATACCAAAAACCGGGATTCAGCTGGACGGCCAGTCCAACCTACACAGTGACCGATCCGCAGTTCAACCGGACGCTGAAGTGCGTGTTCGAGCAGTTGCAGGGCGCGCCAGTTACGCCGTCGGGGCGAAGCATCCGCGCGGAGCTGCCGCAGATCACTGGCACCGTGTATCGGATCACCGCGCGCGGTGTGGGAGTGAACTCCAACACGGTGTCGATCTTGCAGTCGTATTACCAGCGCGACTAGGGCGAGCGTTTTGCCCTTGTGCGTTCGCAGGAGAAAGCGATGAAACCGTATCCGAGCAGGAGTCGAACGATCGGGCTGGCCGCGGGCCTCGGCGCCGCTGTCGTGCTCGCGCTTGCCCCATGCAGTCGGGTCGCGGCGCAGGGTTTCAGCCTGTCGCAGATTCCGCTGGTCCTGCCGTCGGCGCTCGACCCGAACATCATCCTGACGATGGACGATTCGCCAAACATGGCGCGGGCGTATTC
>JBAIYN010000145.1:0-5703 GCA_037915775.1 Burkholderiales bacterium
GGTTTCTCGATCTTCTCGAGTTCGGCGTTCAGCGCCTCGCGCGAATACTGCATGCCCGTGTCCGGATCGCGCCAGTCCTCGTCGAGCAGCCACTTGTCGGCATAGGTCACGTAACGGTCGAAGAGATTCTGGCCGTATTCGCCGTACGCGTCCAAGTACGACATCTGCAGTTCCTTCTCCAGGAACTCGGCGAAGCGCGGCACGATCCATTCCTTGATGTGGCCGCGCAGACGGCGCTTGTATTCCTCCGGCAGGTCGTCCTTGTTGAGTCGATCCTCGAGCACGACCAGCAGGTTCACCGGGTCGGCGGCGATCTCGCTCGGGTCGCGATTGAAGGCGGCCGAAATAGTCTTGAACGCCCAGCGCGTCGACAGGCCGGTGAAGCCTTCCTGCAGGCCGGCGTCGTCGCGGTATTCCTTCACGCTCTTGCTGCGCGGATCGACGTCCTTCAGGTTCTCGCCGTTGTAGGCGCGCAGCTTCGAATAGATGGACGAATTCTCGGGCACGGTCAGGCGCGACAGCACGCTGAATTCCGCCAGCGTGCGCAGCGTCTGCGGTGCGCACGGCGCCTCCGACAGGGACGACGCCTTGAGCATCTTGTCGTAGATGCGCACTTCTTCGTCGACGCGCATGCAGTACGGAACCTTGACCAGGTACACGCGGTCGATGAACGCCTCGTTGTCCTTGTTGTTGCGGAACTTCAGCCACTCCGCTTCGTTGCTGTGCGCCATGATGAAGCCGTTGAACGGCAGCGCGGGCAGCGCCTCGGTGCCCTTGAAGTTGCCCTCCTGGGTCGCGGTAAGGATCGGATTCAGCACCTTCAGCGGCGCCTTGAACATCTCGACGAACTCGACGCAGCGCGCCGATCCGAGGCAAAGCGCGCCCGAATAGCTGTAGGCATCCGGGTCATCCTGCGCGAAACGTTCCAGCATGCGCAGATCGACCTTGCCGACCAGCGCCGAAATGTCCTGCGTGTTCTCGTCGCCCGGTTCGGTCTTGACGATGCCGACCTGGTTCAGCACCGACGGCATCACGCGCACCACGCGGAACCTGCCGATATCGCCCTTGTATTCCTTCAGTCGCTTCAATGCCCACGGGCTGGCGATGCCCGTCAGCGCCCGCCGCGGAATGCCGAACTGATCTTCCATCTGCGCGCCGTACTTCTCGCGCGAGAAAAGGCCGAGTGGGGTCTCCAGCAGCGGCGAGATCCTCCCCGAGTCCGGGTCCTTCAGCGTGTAGATCGGGAACTGCTCGCACAGCGACTTGATCTTCTCCGCCAGCGACGACTTGCCGCCGCCGACCGGGCCGAGCAGATACAGCACCTGCTTGCGCTCCTCGAGGCCCTGCGCAGCGTGCAGGAAGTATGCATACAGAGACATCAGCGTCTCTTCCATGCCGTGGAACTCGGCGAATGTGTCCCAGGTCTGAATCACCTTGTTCTGGAAGATCCGCGACAGCCGCGCATCGTCCGCGGTGTTGACGAGCTTCGGCTTGCCGATCGCCTCCAGCACGCATTCGTGCGCGCTGGCATAAGCCATCCGGTCGGTCTTGCAGTAATGAAGGAAGTCGTCCAGGCCCATCTCCTCGTCCTGGGCGCGGACGAAGGAATCACGATAGTCGCCGAACAGTTTGGCGGGGGCGTTCATGCTGACCTCCTGGCCCGTCGGGCCGTATGCAAAGACAACGCCACGTCGTTAGAGTAGTTGACATTCTGCTCGTTCCGACGCGGTTATAAGAAGAGTAAATGCCCGCCAATTCGTTGACCATCGGTCGTGCGGCCGAGGTCTTCGCGACGGCGGAATGTGGCACTGCAACTAGTATTGACGTGGACTGATCCAGCCCATGTACCAACAGAACCAGATGAGCAGGAGCAAGCCGATCGAAAGGCCGACACGCAGGCGGAGCGCGTTCAATGTGCGCGTTCCGTGGCCCTTGTCCTTCATCAGGAAGACCAGCGCGGAACCGAGTGCACCGAGTACGGCGACGAACGCGACGACGATGAAGGCCTTCATGGAATGCGGCCGAACAACGAATTCATTATCCCACTGCTGCGCCCGATGTCCATGAATCTGCGCACCATCATCGCGCTCGCCGCGGGAGTGCTTGGATCCGTGTTGACGCTTGCGCTCGGCAACTGGCAGACGCACAGAGCGGAATACAAGCTCGGGCTGCAGGCGCAGTGGGATGCGGCGCTGCGCGAGCCCCCGCTTGCGGTCGGTGCAGCGAACATGGTCGATGCGCTGCACCTGCCCGTACGGGTCCGCCTGACGGGAAGATTCCGTCACCAGTTCAGCGTCTGGCTCGACAATCGGCAGATGAACGGGCGTGCCGGATTCTTCGTGATCACGCCACTGGAAACGAGCAGTGGAATGGTGCTCGTGAATCGAGGCTGGGTGGAGCGCGATCCGCAGGACCGGATGCGTCTGCCGGGCATCGGCGCGCCGGCGGGCGTGGTGACGATCGAGGGCATCGCGCTCGCCGAAGTGCCCCGGCTTCTCGAACTGGGTCATGCCGTCGATTCGGGAACCTGGCCTCGTGTTTGGCAGAATCTCGACTTCGCGGCCTTTGAGAAAGCCAGCGGCCTGGGCGTGGCCCGGTTCGTCGTCCAGCAGACATCGCAGACGGACGACGGCCTGGCGCGCGACTGGCCGGCCCCCGATCTGGGGGTTGAAATGCACCGCGGCTATGCGTTCCAGTGGTACTCGCTTTCGGTGCTGATCGCCGGTCTGACCGTGTTCTTCGGCTGGCGCGAGTGGCGAATACGCTCAAGAACCTCCACGATCTCATGACAGTTGCCACCTCGACTGCAGCGCCGGCATCGCACTGGAAGCGATTCCGAATGCTGTATCTGATTCTTGCGCTGTGCGCCGCGCCGGTGATCGCGTCGTATACCGCCTATTACCTCCTGCCGCCGTCAGGTCGCACCAACTACGGCGATCTGATCGAGCCACAGCGTCCGCTGCCCTCGCTGACGCTGAGCGAACTCGACGGAACTGCGGTAAGTGCGGCTTCGCTGCGGGGCCGGTGGCTGATGGTGCAGGTCGACGGCGGAGACTGCGGAGATCCGTGCCAGCGCAAGCTGTGGAAGATGCGACAGGTCCGGCTGACGACCGGAAAGGACGCCGATCGCGTCGAGCGCATATGGCTCGTCAGTGACTCCGCGCCGCTGCCTACGATCGTGATGCGTGAATACGAAGGCACGCGCTTCCTGCGTGCGAATCCGGCCGAGCTCGCCTCCTTCCTGGCGTTGCCTGCGGGCGCGGATCACCGTCTTTCCGATCACGTCTGGCTGATCGACCCGTTGGGCAACCTGATGCTCCGCTGGCCGAAGGACGCGGATCCGAACCGGATGAAGCGCGACCTGGCGAAGTTGCTCCGCGCCTCCGGCATCGGTTGATGATTCAGGGCGACGCGTTGCTGCTGCTCGCAGCCAAGGCGATTCTGATCGCCGGGTTGCCGTTGCTCTATGTCTGGCGTTCGCGTGATCCGCAGAAGCTCCGCAAGCTGGCCTGGGTCACGGCATTCCTGACTCTCGATCTGGTGATGTTCGGCAGCTTCACGCGGCTCACCGATGCGGGGCTCGGCTGTCCCGACTGGCCCGGTTGTTACGGCCATTCCAACCCGCTTTCCGCGGGCGAGCCGATCCGTGCCGCCGAGACGGCACAGCCGACCGGTCCGGTCACGATGACCAAGGCATGGATCGAGATGCTGCATCGTTATTTCGCGATGGCGGTCGGGTTTCTGATCATCGTGCTGATGGTGATGTCATGGCTGCGGTGGCGCCGCGGCCCGATCGGCCCTTCCCCCTGGCTGGCCACACTGATCTTCATCACCGTCTGCCTGCAGGGGGCATTTGGGGCCTGGACGGTGACGATGAAATTGCAGCCGGCGATCGTCACCTCGCATCTGCTCGGCGGCATCACGCTGTTCGCACTGCTGGTTTGGCTCGCGCTGCGGGAAAGTCCGGACCGGCTCGTCGATCGGCGTGCGGCGCAATTGCGCGGCCACGCTGTGATTGGGCTGCTCGTGCTGATCGGCCAGATCGCGCTCGGGGGCTGGGTGAGCACCAATTACGCGGTGCTGGCGTGTCCCGATTTCCCCTTATGCCAGGGAAGGCTTCTTCCCGACGTGGATTTTCACCACGGCTTCACGCTTTGGCGCGACCTCGGCATGACCGGCGACGGCGTGCCGATCCCGTTTCAGTCACTGGTGGCGATCCATTGGACACACCGCGTCTTCGCGCTGGCCGCCTTCGCTGTGCTCGGAACCCTCGCGTGGCGCGGCTGGAGCATCAAGGGCCTGCGCCAGCCCGCGCGCTGGCTGGCTGTGCTGCTGACGGCGCAACTGCTGAGCGGGCTGTCGAACATCGTGCTGGAGTGGCCGCTGCTGCTGGCGGTCGCCCACAATGGCGGAGCCGCGCTGCTTGTCGCAACGATGGTGGCAATCCTGTTCCGCATCGGAATCGCGGGACGGCCCAGTGGCGCCACGAGTGGGTAGAATCCGCGCCTTCGCCGGGACCGCCCCCTGGCGGAGACAACCCTCATATCATGCAGAACCCTTCCTCCAGCCTCGGCGCGCCGTCGGTCGCGCATCTGGCGCGCCAGTACTGGCTGCTGACCAAGCCGCGCGTGACCCAGCTCGCGCTCTTCTGCGCAGTGATCGGCATGTTTCTTTCGACGCCGGAATTGCCGTCGCTTGCCGTCGTCGCGAAGGCGACTGTGGGTATCTGGCTGCTGGCTGGCGCTGCATTCGCGGTCAATTCGATCATCGAGAGGCACATCGATGCGCGCATGACGCGTACGCGCATGCGGCCTTTGGCGCGCGGCGAGCTTGCGCCAGTGCAGGCACTGTTCTTTTCCGGCCTGATCGGCGGTGCCGGCATGTGGGTGCTTTACACCCAGGTCAACGCGCTGACGATGTGGCTGACCTTCGCGACCTTCGTCGGTTACGCGGTGATCTATACGGTGCTGCTTAAACCATATACGCCGCAGAACATCGTGATCGGCGGCATGAGCGGCGCGATGCCGCCGGTTCTCGGCTGGGCGGCGGTCACCAATGCGGCTCCGGCTGAGGCCTGGGTGCTGGCGCTGATCATCTTCGTCTGGACGCCGCCGCACTTCTGGGCGCTGGCGCTGTATCGGGTCGACGACTATCGCAAGTCGGGTCTGCCGATGCTGCCGGTCACGCATGGCGCGGAGCTCACTCGGCTGCACATCCTCCTCTACACGATCGCGCTGGTCGCGGTAACCACGCTGCCGTTCGTGATCCAGATGGCGGGGCCGCTGTATCTGGCCGCGGCGCTGGGGCTCGGCGCCATCTTCATCGCCTACGCGTGGCGACTGCTGCGCGGTTACAGCGACCGGCTTGCGCGTGCGACGTTCAACTACTCGATCGTCTATCTCGCCGCGCTGTTTGCCGCGCTGCTGATCGACAAGTACATCGGCTAAGGGCGATTGCGTTCGCGTCGGATTGCATCGTGCGGCGATTGTTCTGGCTCCTCGGCCTTGCGCTGTTGTCGGCGTGCTCGCCGCCGACCTTCAACAATGTCGATGTCACAGGCGCGGATTTCGGGCGGGACTTCTCGCTGACCGATGCCTCCGGCGCGCGACGCACGCTGGCGGACTATCGCGGCAAGGTCGTCGCGGTCTTCTTCGGCTACACACAGTGTCCCGACGTCTGCCCGACCACGCTGTCCGATATGGC
>JBAIYN010000408.1:0-10257 GCA_037915775.1 Burkholderiales bacterium
AGGGCAGCTTCGAAGCGCCGCGGTAGTCAGTCCAATGACGAGTCGGGTCCGCGCGCGCAGCGCTCGGCCTCAGACCACGCCCGCCTTGTGCGCCTGCTGGTCCGCGTAGTACGAGCTTCTCACCAGCGGCCCGCACGCCGCGTGCGAGAAGCCCATCGCCTGCGCCTCGCGCTCGAACATCGCGAAGGTGTCCGGATGAACGTAACGCTGCACCGGGAAGTGCGCGCTGCTTGGCGCCAGATACTGGCCGAGCGTAAGCATGTCGACGTCGTTCGCGCGGAGGCTCCGCATCACCTGCAGGATCTCGTCGTCGTCCTCGCCCAGCCCCAGCATCAGACCGCTCTTGGTCGGCACGCTCGGCACGCGGCGCTTGAATTCCTGCAGCAGCTTCAGCGAATGCGCGAAGTCCGAGCCCGGCCGCGCGACCTTGTACAGCCGCGGCACGGTCTCGAGGTTGTGGTTCATCACGTCGGGCGGCGCGGCTTCGAGGATCTCGAGCGCGCGGTCGAGCCGGCCCCGGAAGTCGGGCACCAGCACCTCGATCTTCGTCTGCGGCGACAATTCGCGCACCGCGCGGATGCAGTCGACGTAGTGCTGTGCGCCGCCGTCGCGCAGGTCGTCGCGGTCGACCGAGGTGATCACCACGTAATTCAGTTTCAGCGCGGCGATCGTCTTCGCAAGATTGACCGGCTCGTCGGTGTCGAGTGGCTCGGGCCGGCCGTGCGCGACGTCGCAGAAGGTGCAGCGGCGCGTGCACTTGTCGCCCATGATCATGAAGGTCGCCGTGCCCTTGCCGAAGCATTCGCCGATGTTCGGGCAACTGGCTTCCTCGCACACCGTGTGCAGCCTGTGGGCGCGCAGGATGTCCTTGATCTCGTAGAAGCGCGTGGTCGGCGATCCCGCGCGCACGCGAATCCAGTCGGGCTTGCGCGCGACCTCGTGCTGGCGCGCGACTGCGATCGGGATCTTCTTGAAGACGACGCCGGTCTTGGCTTCGCCCTTCTTCTTCGCGAAGGGATCGGGAGACGTGCTCATCTGGAGAGGTGGCAGGCGAGCCGCTCGCTCAGGCGCTCCGCGGCATCGACCCAGGTGGTCGAGACGCCGATTTTACGCAGGTCGACCGTCGTGAGCCCCGCATAACCGCACGGATCGATACGGTTAAACGGCGCCAGGTCCATCGCGACGTTGAACGCGACTCCGTGATAGCTGCAGCCGCGCGTGATCTTGATGCCGATCGCCGCGATCTTTGCCAGGCCCGCGAATTCACCGCCCGCGGCGGAATCGAACGGCACGTAGACGCCGGGCGCTCCCTTGACGCGCCGGCCGTCCGCGCCGTAGCTGTCGAGCACCTGGATCACGCTGGTCTCGATGCGGTAGACGAGTTCCTTCACGAAGATGCCGAGCCGCTTCAGGTCGAGCAGCGCGTACACGACCACCTGTCCGGGGCCGTGGTACGTGACCTGCCCTCCGCGATCGGTGGCGATGACCGGAATCTCGCCCGCATCGAGCACGTGCTCGCGCCGGCCGGCCTGGCCGAGCGTGAACACCGGATCGTGTTCGACGATCCACAGTTCGTCCGGCGTGTCTGGCCCGCGCCGCGCGGTGAAGTCACGCATCGCATTCCAGGTCGTCACATAGCCGGCGCGTCCCAATGTGCGCATGACCAACGTGCGCATGACCAGCGCCCTGACCGCGAGCGCGGGCGCGGCATCGATCACAGCACCACCTTGACCAGCGGGTGCGAGGTCAGCGCGCGGTACAGGTTGTCGAGCTGCTCGCGCGAGGTGGCGTTGACGGTCGCGGTCACCGACAGGTAGTTGCCGGCCTTCGACAGGCGCAGCTCCAGCGTGGCCGGATCGAAGTCCGGCGCATGTTTCTGCACGACGTCGACCACGGCCTGCGCGAAGCCGTTGACGCGCTTGCCCATCACCTTGATGGGGAAATCGGTGGGAAACGACAGGGGCGATTGGGTCTGCATCTCGCCAATATGGGGACGACCGGCGCGATTGCTAGCGGCTCGCGCGCAGGCGCGCGAGTTCGGCGCGCCAGCGCGCGGCGTCGTCGCGCTTGGCCTGCTGGTACCAGCCATGGATTAGACGGAACCCGTCGCCCGGCCGGCCGCGACCGACCGGCTTGCCGTCGAGCCGCGTGATCGCCAGCACTTCGCGGCCGGACGAACTGAGCAGCACCTCGTCGGCCGCGCGCAGTTCGGCCTCGCTGATCGCGCGTACCTCGCACGGCATCCCGTGCGCGCGTGCGATCTCGAACACGGCGTCGTAGGTGATGCCGGGCAGGATCAGGTTGGTCTTCTGCGGTGCCAGCAGCCTGCCGTCGCGCACGATCAGGATGTTGGTGCTAGATCCTTCGGTCAGGAACCCGTTGCGCAGCAGGACCGTCTCGGTCGCGTCGTGCTCGATCGCGAACTGCTTCATCAGCACGTTGCCGAGCAGCGAGGTGCTCTTGATGTCACAGTGCAGCCAGCGCTCGTCCGCGTGCGTGACCGCTGCGGTCCCGTTTTCCACCTGATCGGGCGGGACCGGCTGCCACGGCGACGACACCGCGAACACGGTCGGCGCCACGTCAGGCGGAAACACATGATCGCGCTTGGCCACGCCGCGCGTGACCTGCAGATAGATCGACTGGCGCGGCCAGGGATGCAGTTCGATCAGCCGCGCGACCAGGCGCAGCCATTCGTCGCGCGCGAGCGGGTTGGCGATGCGCACGGCGGCCAGGCTGCGCTCGAGGCGATCGAAATGCTCGCGCGCACGGAACGGCGCCGAGAAGCCCGGCTCAGCCTGATCGACCGGAATCACCTCGTAGACACCGTCGCCGAAGATGAATCCCCGGTCGAGCACGGAGATGCGCGCCGAGGCGAGCGGCTGGTACTCGCCGTTCAGATAGCAGGTGGCCTGCTGCCATTCCATCGCATTCGTCCCGCGTTAATCAAAGGGTCGAATGCTACGCCGTCAGCGTCGTCGCAGCGCCAGCCGGAACTCCTGCGCCGCCCGTTCGCCGAGCGTGTTCACGAGCACGCGTTCGGCGTCATGCAGGCAGGCGCGCAATTCATCCACGCCGCGGCACTGCTCGATCTTCAGCGCGATGTATTCGGCGCCAGGACCGAGCCGGTCGGTCAGCTCGCGCACCGCGCGCCGCTTCGCCTCGTCGATCGACATGAAGCGGCTCGGGTCCGAGACGTCCGACAATGTGCGCGGGGCGGGAGAAACCGTCGCAGATGCGGCGGGTGCGGCGGGTGCGACGGGGGCCGCATCGACGCTGCCGGCCGGCTCGATGTAACCCTTCTCGACCAGCATGTCGATCGCGCTCCCGATTTCGCCGGGAAGCAGCGGCGCAAGTTCCGCAACGCTGCGTTTGCCGTCGACCAGGATCAGCACGCGGCGCGTCGCCAGGCTCAGGGATCCGCTGCGCGCCGCGACCTCGATCTGGCCCGCCGCGGTCTTCCTGTACACGCGCGCTTCGTCCATGCTTCGTCGATCGTCTGTGCCATGTGGCGCGGCGCGCCGCTGGCGCACACCGGCAACTTCTAGTCGCTTTGACCGAGAGCGTCAATCGACTGTTCGGCAAGCACGTGCATCTGCACCAGCCGTTTCAGGAGCGACAGGCGCCGATGGAAGAAATGATCCGCGCCGGGCAGCACGACGACCGGCAGGTCCTGCGGCCGTGCCCAGTCCAGCACGTCGGCGAGCGCGATCGTCTCGTCCCTTTCGCCGTGAATCACCAGCGTGTGCGGCGGCACTGCCGGCATATCCCACTTTCCGGCTGCGCTTCCGATCAGCACCAGGTGATCCGGCGCGCGACCGCGCTCGGCGAGCCGCTGCGTGGCACGGGCGGCAACGAAGCTGCCGAACGAGAATCCCGCCAGCGCAACGGGAATGCCGTCCGCGGGCGCGACATCGGACAGCCAGCGCGGCGCCGAATCGACCATGCGCACGAAGTCGTCAGTCTCTCCCATGCCGTGGTCGTGCTTGCCTTCGCTGGCGCCGACACCGCGGAAGTTCGGCCGCACCGCCAGCCACCCGAGCCCGACGAACGCGCGCGCGAGCGTGGCGGCCACCTTGTTCTCGAGCGTGCCTCCGTACAGGGGATGCGGATGCCCGATGAACGCCAGCCCCGCGGGCGCATGCGCGGGCAGGTCGAGCGCGACCTCGATGCGGCCGGCCGCGCCGTCGATCAGGCGGCGTTCACTCCTGTGCATGGTCAGCGGGGCGGACCGCGCTCACATTTTCAGCCGTTCGACGATTCTGCCTCGCAGCAGGTGCGAATCGATGATTTCGTCGATGTCGTGCCGGTCGACGTACGTGTACCAGACTCCTTCCGGATAGACGACCACGCACGGCCCCTCGTCGCACCGATCCAGGCAGCCCGACTTGTTGATCCGGATCTTTCCCTTGCCGCTTGCACCGAGGGCCTTGATGCGGTCCTTCGCATACGCCTGCATCGCCGCGGCGTCGTGATTGGCGCAGCAAGGTCGGCCATCCTCGCGCTGGTTCAGGCAGAAGAACACATGGTGCTGGTAGTAGCTCATATCGCGGTCCACAAGCGGGGGCCGTAAGTCTAAGAGACCGGCGGGCGTCCGCGCGGCAGGCGCGCGGTGAACGCCGCCGGCACCAGCCAGATCAGCATCGCGTACGGCCAGGCGGTAGCGACCCACTCGGCGGCCGCGGCAGCGTGCAGCAGGCGTCCGGGATGCCATTGCTGGAGCCAGTGCGCGTGATAGGGGTTTTCGGGTGTCAGGTTGACGAGGAACAGCATCGCCAACGTCGCCAGCAGTGCCAGCCGGGCAATCGCGCGCGGCCGCCCGGCGGCGCCGACCAGCAGCGCGAGCAGTCCAATCACCAGTCCGCCGACCGCGCCCGGCGTGGTCCAGGCAAACGCGCGGTCGGCGCCGAACTCCACGCCCAGCGCCAGCGACTTTGCACCGATCGCCGCCGCCAGCAGCGCGAGCAGCAATCCCGCGCGCGGCGCAAACGCCTGCATGATCGCGGCCAGCGACAGTCCTGCCGCGAGCAGCCCCGTCGCGCAGACCATCGCCTCGTCGAGGATGAATTCCGCCGGCCCGAATCGATCGGCGGCCGACCACGCCGGCCAGCCGCCGAAGGGTTCGAGGATCAACTGCAGCAGGTCCCGGATCTCGCCATTGCCGAACAGCATCGGGCCGGGATGCAGTTGCGCGATCGGCCACAGCGCAACCAGCGTCAGCGGCACGGTCGCATCGCGGCGGAACCAGCGGGCCCGCAGCTGGGCGAGCCGGCCGCGGTCGATCAGGCTCGACGCATTCGGTGCGGCGAGCAGCGCGCCGAGCAGCGCACCGGCGCTGTTCGTCGCCAGATCGATCGACGAGGAAATGCGTGCGGGCAGGAAGGTCTGCAGCGCCTCCATCGAACCCGACAGCAGCACGCAGCCGAGCGTGGCGAGCGCGACCGCACCCGCGCCGCGCAGCCGTGGATAGAGCGCCAGCACGGCGAGCGCGCCGAGCGGCAGGTAACCGAGAATGTTGACGACGATATCGAAGGCCGTGATGTAGCGCGGCAGCGGCGCGCTGAGATAGGCAAACGGGCCGACGCCGATGCTGCGCCAGCCGGACCAGGGCGACAGACTTGCGTAGACGACCAGCAACAGGTAGGCGAAGAACAGCGCACGCGCAAGCGGCGAGGCGCGACGCGCCCACGCGGGATCGGCGGCAGTGCTGCTGGACACGGGCCGATTTTCGGCGCGCTTGCGCGCGGCAGCAAGCTGGCCGTCGCGCGTGCGCGCCGATGCTAAAGTGATCGCGCGCCATGCGTGTGGCGATGTCGTGTCTACACCGTTGCAGCGATGAGTCTTTCGTCAGAAACGATCAGCCCGGCCGCGAGGGCCAGCGTGCTGCCCGCGTTCATGCGGCCGCTGGACCGCGAGCTGATCGCGCGCGAGCTTGCCTCGGCGGCCGATCCGGTCGACATCGAGGCGGTGCGCGATACCGGTTCCACCAGCACCGATCTGCTGGTGCCGGCGCGCGCGCAGCAACCCGCGCGGCCGCGGCTGCGCGCGGCACGGGCGCAGTCGGCGGGGCGCGGACGGCATGGGCGGCGCTGGCACACCAGCGCGGGCGCGGCGCTGCTGTTCTCGCTCGCGATCCCGCTGCGCGAATCGCCGTATGCACCGGCGGCGGTCACGCTGGCATGCGGCGTTGCCGTCGCCGAAACGCTGCAGGACGATGCGGTCGATGTCAGGTTGAAGTGGCCGAACGACGTGCTGCTCGACGGCCGCAAGCTGGCCGGCATCCTGTGCGAACTCGCGCAGGATGGCGCGGGACGCCGCACGCTGGTCATCGGCATCGGGGTCAACCTGTGGGCCGACGCGGCGATGCGCGCATCGGCCGCCCAGCCGATCGCCACGCTCGACGAGCGGATCGATCCCGCGCGGCTGGCCGCGACGCGCGAGGAGCGCATTGCGCGGCTGGCCGGCGCGTTGCACGAGATCGTGCGCGCCTACGAGCGCGACGGCTTCGTGCCGCTGCAGCCGCGCTACATGCGCTGGTTCGCGCACGCCGATACCGAGGTCGACGTTCTGGAACAGGGCAGCGTGGCCGCGCATGGCCGCGCGCTGGGTGTGGACGGCGAGGGACGCCTGCTGCTGCAGACGAGCACCGGACTGCGCGTCTTCTCCAGCGGCGAGTCGTCGCTGCGCGTCGCGGGCGCGCAGCCATGACCTGGCTGCTCTTCGATGCCGGCAATTCGGCGCTCAAATGGGCGCTGGCCGAACCCGACGGCTCCCGGCTGTCGACCATCGGCGGCACATTGTCGAGGGCGCCCGATCTGCCGCAACGGCTCGCCGCGGAACTGAAGCGGCGCGTCGTCGCGCCGGTGGACGCCGCGTTCGGCTGCAGCGTTGCCGATCGCGATGTCGCGCGCGCGGTCGACGCGGCGGTGCGCGCCGCATATGACGTGCCGCTGAGCTGGCTCGAATCGCAGGCCGAATTCGCTGCGCCGGAGCTGCGCTTGCGCAACGGCTATCGCAACCCGCAGCAGCTCGGTGCCGATCGCTGGCATGCGATGCTGGCGGCGCGCGCGGCGTACCAGGAGCGCGCGCTGGTGGTCGTCAACGCGGGCACTGCGACCACGGTCGACTGCGTGAGCGCCGACGGCGACTTCGTCGGCGGCGTCATCGCGCCGGGTGTCGGATTGATGCTCGACAGCCTGGCGCGGCAGACCGCGCAACTGCCGCGTGCCGAGGGCGAATTCGCCGCGCGGCCGGACAACACCGACGATGCGATCACGACCGGCGTGCTCGAAAGCCAGCTCGGTCTGATCGAACGGCGCGTGCGCCGCTTCGCCGCGGAGGCGGGGCCCGTGCTGGTCCTGCTCGACGGCGGCAACGCTGCCGCGCTGCAGCCGCAACTGGGATTCGACGCGGAAATTGCCTCGGTGCGGCACGAGCGCAACCTCGTGCTGCGCGGCGTGCTGATCCGCGCGCGTACACAGGCGACACTGGCCCTGCGCTGAGGCGAGATGCGTGCGCTGCTGCTTTTCCTGCTGCTGCTCAACCTGGTGTTCTTCGCCTACCAGCGCGGCTGGCTCGGGGAATGGTCGACCGCCGGCCGCGAACCGACGCGGATCGCGCAGCAGATCGAGCCGCAGTCGATCCGCCTGTTGACCGATGCGGACCTGCGCCGGCTGCGTGAGCGCGGTGGCGGCACCGGCGCCGCCGCACCGGGCGACGAAACCGCAGTCGCCTGCGTCGAGTTCGGTGATTTCGCCGCGGACGTGGCGCCGCGCGTGCAGCAGCGGCTCGACGCCTTCGAACTCGGCGCGCGCCTGACAGCGACCGACGTCAGCTTGCCGGGCTGGTACATGGTGTACCTGCCGCCGCTGGCGACGCGCGAGGAAGCGGTGCGCGCCGCCGAAGATCTGCGCAGCCGCGGCGTGCGCGACCTGCTGGTGATCGACGATCCGGGGCCGCTGCGCAACGGCATCTCGCTCGGTCAGTTCAAGGACCAGGACCTCGCGCTGAGACACCAGGCCGATCTCGAGCGACGCGGCATCAAGGGTGCGCGGGTGTCGACGCGCGCGTCCGGCGGCGGGACGGCGACGCGTTTCCGGATCAAGCCGGCCGACCCGGGACTGATGCAGCAGCTCGCGGCCCTGCAGAAGGAATTCGGCGCGACGCGGCTGGCGGCGTGCGCGGAATAAGTTCCGGTTGTCCGTTGTCTGTTGCTCGTTACGGCGACGAAAACGAGCAACGGACAACGAGCAACGGACAACGAGCAATGGGGTCAAGACTCCTTCACTCGCGCTCGAATCTCCGCCGCGAGCGCCGGCAACAGCGCGCGTCGCGCCGCCAGTGCGACGGGATCGGAGTTGCGCTTGCGCTCGCTCCAGATCGGCCCCGGAAAGTGCGCATCGTTGGCGAAGCGCGCGATCACGTGCCAATGCAGGTGCGGCGTCACGTTGCCCAGGCTCGCGAGGTTCACCTTGAGCGGATTCAGAACCGCGCGCTGCGCATCCTCGACCGCGAGCACGGCCGCCATCAGGCGCGCGATCTGCGGCGGCGCCAGGTCCGACATCTCCCGCACGTGCGCGTTCCAGATCACTCGCACGAAGCCGGGGTGGTCGGGATCGTCGACCAGCACGATGCGCAGTTCGGAATTGCGCAATACGAGGCCGCCGCCGTCGTCGCGGCAAAGTTCGCATTCGTTCGGCTGCGTATCGTTCATGTCGAAAATCTATGAATCATTTGGGCCAACGCAGACGTTGCTGGCACGGAGTCGCCGATCGTAACGCGCCGCTCGAACGGTCGCGTATAAAATGAAGGCATCGGAGTGATCCAACAAGTTGGATCAGGGAGTCAAGGACAATGAAAAGCATGTTGGGGTTGGCGATTGCGATCGTCGTCGCGACGGCATCAGGGTGTGCCTCGGATCCCGTTGCGACCTCACAGGAGCCACGTAGCGCGCCGGCCTATCGCACCGGCAGCATGGTGCCGAAGAAGGATCGGGACACGTCGGACGCGGTCACCGTCGACCCACAGGCGGTGCGCGACGCGCTCGGCGGCAAGCCGCCGGGGCAGCCTTCGACCAGGTAGCTAGACGAGCACGCGCTCGATTCCGCCCGCGTTCGCCTTGGCGACGTACTCGGACAGCCAGTTTTCGCCGAGCAGGCGGCGCGCGATCTCGATCACGATGTAATCGGCATCGATGTCGGCGTCGTCGCTGTAGCGCGCGAGCCCCTGCAGGCAGCTCGGGCACGAGGTCAGCACCTTGATCTCGCCGCCGAAGCCGCCGGCGCGCACCCGGTCCGCTCCCTTGCGGATCTCCTCTTCCTTGCGGAATCGCACCTGGGTCGAGATGTCCGGGCGCGCGAGCGCGAGCGAGCCGCTTTCGCCGCAGCAGCGGTCGCTCTTCTCGATGCGCGAGTGATCCTCCGTCTGGATCAGCGCGTTGACCGTCGCGAGCGGATCCTGCTGCTTCATCGGCGAATGGCAGGGGTCGTGATACAGGTAGCGCACGCCGCTCACTCCTTCGAGCTTCACGCCCTTCTCGAGCAGATACTCGTGGATGTCGACGATGCGGCAGCCCGGGAAGATCTCCTCGAACTTGTAGCCGGCAAGCTGGTCGTAGCAGGTCCCGCAGGACACGACGACGGTCTTGATGTCCAGGTAATTGAGCGTGTTGGCGACGCGGTGGAACAGCACCCGGTTGTCGGTGATGATCTTCTCCGCGCGATCGAACTGGCCGCTGCCGCGCTGCGGGTAGCCGCAGCACAGGTAACCCGGCGGCAGCACGCACTGCACGCCAACGTGCCACAGCATCGCCTGCGTGGCCAGCCCGACCTGCGAGAAGAGGCGCTCCGAGCCGCAGCCGGGAAAGTAGAAGACGGCCTCCGCGTCGGCGGCGGCCTTCTGCGGATTGCGGATGATCGGAACGAAGCGCGCATCCTCGATGTCGAGCAGTGCGCGCGCGGTCTTCGAGGGCAGATTGCCCGGCATCTTCTTGTTGACGAAGTGGATCACCTGCGCCTTCAAGGGTGGCTTGCCGGTCGACGCCGGGGGTCGCCTCGTCTGCGCGCGGGCGGCGAGCCGGAAGACGCGGTTGCCGAACCGCTGCGCCCGGTAGCCCCATTCGATCATCAGCTTGCGCGCGAGCTTGATCGTCTCCGGGTTCGTCGCGTTCAGGAAGAACATCGTCGCGGCCGATCCGGGGTTGAAGCGCTTCTTGCCCATCCGCCGCAGCAGGTCGCGCATCGCCATCGTCACGTCGCCGAA
>JBAIYN010000208.1:0-1941 GCA_037915775.1 Burkholderiales bacterium
CCGCCACATGTGGCTGGCTGCGCGATTCCGACATTGGCTTAGATTTCGATGCGTTCGAAGCAACGGAGCAGCAGCATGAGACTTCGCATCATTGCCAGCCTGGTATCAGGAATGTTCGTCGCCGGCGGGGCAGCGGCGCAGACGCCGGCGCAGCCGCCGACAGCGGCGCGGTTCACGGCGCCGGAGGAGGTGCAGCCGGTGCCGGGCGCCCGGCCGCTCGACATGAAATCGATCGACGCGCTGCGCGGCGACGGCCTGTTCTACTTTTCCGGCACACGTGTGGTCAACCTGCGCGCGAGTGACAAGCCGCAGGGCGATCGGTATCCGCTGACCGAGTCGACTTCGGATCTCGGAATCAGCGCATTCAGCGCCAACATCGACGTGCAGAACTTCGTGCGCGACGGCGAGCGGCGGCCGATTGGTGACCCCGATTTCGCGGTGCCGGCGCAGGACGGCAGCATGCAGCTGATCTACAACGCGGCGCATCCGCTGCGTCTGTCTGTGACGATCAAGGGCTACGACGTAGCCGGACTGCAGATCTCCGATTTTCTGCGCACCGCGGAGAACTATGCGCGACCCGAGGCCGCGAAGGCCGCTGGCGCGCGCTTTCCCGCCGGCTCGGTTGCCTACATTGCCGATGCGCGCTTCGTCGACGATGTGCTGATGCTGCCGCGGCGGGAATCGTTCACCGGCGCCGCCAATGTCAAGCAGATGGTTGCGAATTTCTCGAAGGACGTGCCGTTCTGCCTCGCATACGAAGACCGCGACGGCGCCACGCCGTATGCGCTTCACTTTCGTGGCAGCGGCAGCAAGGGCAAGACGGAACTGTTCCGTGCCAAGAGCGGGACCATGTTCTGCGCGCGTGCGACCGAGCAGCCGGTCGCTGAAGGGACGTGGGAGGAGCGGGTGGTCGGCGGCACGCATGCGATCGTCCTGTCGTTCCCCGCCAACGTCGACCCGCTGGACACCGGCGTGACGCCTGCGGAGCGCAACGCGGCGCGCATCGCATTCGTCGAGCCCACGAAAGGCACGCCGGGCGTGCGCCCGGGCAAGTTGTACCGCGCCGGCGTCCGGATCGTGGACTTTCAGTACCGTTTCAACAGCACGGCAGCGATGGCGATCCGTTCCGCACTCGGCGTGCCGTAGGCACGGCGGCAAAGACGCGCACAAAAAAAGAGCCCCGCAGTTGCGGGGCTCCGTTCTTGGTGCGACCGAATTCGTCAGCGACGGATGGTGCGCGTCCCGACGACTTCGATTTCCACCCGACGGTTCTTCGCGCGACCGGCCGCGGTCTTGTTGTCGGCCACCGGCTGGCGCTTGCCTTTACCCTCGGTGTAGATGCGGTTGGCCTCGATGCCCTTCTTGACCAGGTACGCCTTGACCGCTTCCGCACGCCGCATCGACAGCTTGTCGTTGTAGGCGTCAGAGCCGATCGCGTCGGTGTGGCCCACCGCGACGATCACCTCCAGGTTCACACCGGCAAGCTTCGACACCAGGTCGTCCAGCTTGGCCGTCGCTTCCGGCTTCAGAACCGCCTTGTCGAAGTCGAACAGCGCGTCAGCCGCAAACGTCACCTTCTCGCTCGTCGGAGCCGGCGGTGGCGGCGGAGGCGGCGGCGGGGGTGGTGCGGGCGGAGCCGCCGGCGGCGGAGGCGGCGGGGGCGGCGGAGGCGGCTCGCAGACGTCCTTCGGCAGCGCGGCCTTGTCGCAGGCGCAACCGGCGCCCTGAGGCCCGCCCTGCGAGGCCAGCTGCGTCGACCACCACGGCGTGCGCCAGCACAGGCCGAACGGATCCATCACCACAATGCCACGGCCATCGATTGCATAAGCCGGCGCATTGGCTTGACCGTTGATGTCCTTGCTCTGCGCAAGGGCGGCGCCGGACACGGTCACCATCGTCGCAGCGATGAGGCAACCGAGTTTCGCGGATTTCTTCATGATT
>JBAIYN010000629.1:0-3062 GCA_037915775.1 Burkholderiales bacterium
TGATCGAGGCCAATGCGCTGTTGCTGAACGACATCGCCGGAATCGGCACCGTGATCGATGCCGCGTTCCGCATGGGCTATGCGCTCGATGCGCGCAACAGTTCGATCGAGCGCGTGCACAGCGCTGCCGACGACACCACGATCGCGGTGAGGCTGCACTATTCGGTCGCCAAGCTGCCGGCGCCCCCCGTCGCGCCGCCGCCGGCGGGTACGCCGACGCCGACGCCCCCGCGCGCACTGGCCGATCCGCGCAGCTTCCTGCTCGGCGTGCAGTACCGGTTCGCCGCGCCGCCCGATCCGCCGATGCCGGTGCGGCTCGCCGACGAACGCGTTGGCTACTTTGTCGACGAATATCGCGACCTGACGCGCGAGTACACGGCAGAAGCGCGCGTGCGGGTGATCGATCGCTGGCGCCTGGAGAAGAAGGATCCGACCGCGGCCGTGTCCGAGCCGAAGCAGCCGATCGTCGCCTATCTCGACCGCAACATTCCGGCCGATCTGCGGCCCGCGGTCGAAGCGGGCGTGCTCGAATGGAACAAGGCATTCGAGCAGGCCGGCTTCAGGAATGCGATCGTGGTCCGCCAGCAGCCCGATGATGCCGACTGGGACACGCTCGAGGGCCGCCACATCGCGGTCAAGTGGTTCGTCGACTCGAGCCTGGGTGGCACCGCGGCGATCGGCCCGCACACGTCGGATCCGCGCACCGGCGAGATCCTGTATGCGTCGGTGCTGGTCCCGGACATCTGGGCGCGCATCTTCGGCCAGCGGTTCGAAGAAGTGCTGCCGCCGCGCGTGCAGGGCCTTGACGCCGCGCTGGCGAGGGTGCCGATGGAGCAGCAGTGCAGCTATGCCTACGATGCCCTGGAACAGGCGGGGTTCTCGTTCGAACTGCTGGTCCAGCGCGGCGATTTCGCCCGCGACAGCGCGGCGGCGCGGCGCTTCATCCTGGGGTCGATCAGGGAGGTCGTGATGCACGAAACGGGGCATGCGCTCGGGCTGCGCCACAACTTCGAGGCGTCGAGCGCGTTCAAGCTGGACCAGTTGCGCGACGCGCAGTTCACGGAGCGCAACGGTCTTTCGGCATCGATCATGGACTACGTGCCCGACAACGTGCCGCTCGACAGCGAAGCGCGCGTCGGGCAGCTGCAGATGGACACGATCGGGGTCTACGACCGCTGGGCGATCGAGTGGGGCTACAGGCAGTTCGATCCCGCCACAGAGCGCACCGAGCTGGACCGGATCGCCGCCCGCTCCGCCACCGACCGCAGGCTTGCGTATGGCACCGACGAAGACGCCGGCGGCGACGCCGACATTGGCATGGCGGCGCCCGGCCTGGACCCGCGCACCAATCGCTTCGACCTCGGCGACGATGCGCTCGCGTACTACCAGCGCCAGGTCGGGCTGGTCCGCGAGCTGTGGACGCACACCGAAGCGCGCAGGCTGGCGCCCGACGACGATTTCCGCATCTATCGTCGCAATCTCGAGCGCGGATTGCGCCAGATGCGCGGGGTGGCGCCGAACCTGGCCAAGTACATCGGCGGCCTGTACGTGGATCGCGCGCGTGCCGGCGCCGATCGCGCGCTGCTGACCCCGGTGGAGCCGGCACGCCAGCGCGCAGCGCTGAAGGTGCTGACCACCGAACTCTTCGCGCCGGCGAGCTTCAGCTTCGACCCGCACTTCATGCGGCGCCTCGGCATCGATCAGTTCGCGCGCGACAACCCGGCGACGCGCAGCCCGGACTTCAGCCTGCCCGCCGCGGTTCTCGACATCCAGCGTCCGGTGCTCGATCTGCTGATGTCGGACAACCTCGCGCAGAGGCTGGCGAACGCGGAGTCGAAAGCGATCCATCCGCGCGAGCTGCTGAGCTTCGCCGAAGTGCAGACGTCGCTGACCGACGCCGTGTGGAGCGAACTGGCGACCGGCAGCGACATCGGCAGCCTGCGGCGCAACCTGCAGCGCGAGCACCTGCGGCGCCTGGCCGCCGCGCTGGTGAAGCCGATATCGACGGTCGCCGCCGACGTGCGCGCGGTGCAGCGGCAGCAGGCCGAGCGCCTGGTCGCGCGGCTGCAGCGTGCGCTTTCCAGCAAGGGGCGCCGCGGTGCCGTGGCGCAGGCGCACCTGGCAGAAAGCCTGGCGACGCTGCGCGAAGCACTCGCCGCGCCGCTCTATCGCACCGGAGTCTGAGCGCGCTTCACGCGCCGGGCGGCGATTTCGATGCGAGCGCGTCGCGCACCGCCTGCTCGACCGTCCCCTTGAGGGACGCGCGCAGCGCCTGGCTCGCCTGCGCCGACAGCTGCGCGAATGCGGCGTCGGCGGAAGGCTGGAGTTGATCGCGCACCTGCGCGTCGATCCGTGCGCGCGTCTCGTCGAAGGTTCGCTCGGCGATCTCGTTCAGCGACGCGCGCAGCGCCTGGTTCGCCTGCGCCGACAATTGCGCGAGTGCGGCATCGGCGGCGGGCTGGAGCTTATCGCGCACCTGCGTGTCGATCCGCGCGCGCGCCTCCTGTTGAGCCCGCTCCGTGATCTCGGTCAGCGACGCGCGCAGGGCGGTGTTTGCGTCCGCCGACAGTCGCACGGCCGCGGACTCGACGGCGGGCTGGAGCTGATCGCGCACCTGGGTGTCCATCCGTGCGCGCGCCTCGTCGAGGGTTCGCTCGATGATCTCGTGCAGCGAAGCACGCAGGGCGGTATTCGCCTCCGACGTCAGTTGTGCGACCGCGGCGTCGACGGCAGGCCGGAGTTGATCGCGCACCTGCATGTCGATCCGTGCGCGCGCCTCGTCGAAGGTTCGTTCGGCGATCTCGTTCAGGGAAGTGCGCAGGGCGGCGTCGGCCTCAGTCGTAAGCCGCACGACGGCGGCGTCGACCGCGGGCCGGAGTTGATCGCGCACCTGCGTGTCGATCCGTGCGCGCGCCTCGTCGAAAGTCCGTTCGGTAATCCCGTCCAGGGACGCGCGCAGCGCCTGGTTTGCCCCCGTCGAAAGCTGCGCGACGGTTGCGTCGACCGCGGAACGCAGTTGCCCGCTCACGAGCGTGTCCATTTGCGCCGGCAGGCCGTCGAGTA
>JBAIYN010000106.1:0-1991 GCA_037915775.1 Burkholderiales bacterium
GCGCCGCGCTGATCACACCCAGAGCATCAATCCGAGCTCGAACCGGTGCGCGAGCAGCGGATGGCGCGGATAGGCGCGGATCCGGTACTCGAACCTGCCGCAGCGTTCCGGAACCAGCTTCAGCTCGAAGCGCTGCATGCCCGACGCGTCCTGCGCGCCGGCGGGCGCCAGCGGCAGCGGTTTGTCATCCTGCGCCGCAGTTCCGTGCGAGCCGTCGGCGATCAGCAATTCGACCGCCACGTCGACAGCCGCCAGTCCGTTCAGGGCCATCTCGACGACCACGTGCATGCCCTCGCCGTAGGCGATGCGATGCAGGGCCTCGTCGACGCGACGCAGATGCACTCCGGGCCAGCGCTCGTAGACGCGCTCCTTCCAGCGCGCCAGCTCGCGCGCGTGCGCATGGTCGTCCGCCGCGACACGCCGCCCGAGGTCGGCCGCGGGTGCGTACAGCCGGGTCACGTACTCGGTCAGCATCCGCTCGGCATTGAAGCTCGGCATCAACGTCGCAATCGTCTCCTTCGCCATCGTCACCCAGCCGGGCGAGTGACCCATCGGGCCGCGCGCGTAGTAGAGCGGAATCACCTGGTCCTGCAGGATCTCGTAGATCGAGCGCATCTCGCCGCGGTTGCGCGCCTCCTGGCCCAGATCCTCCGGGATCGGCGTGATTGCCCAGCCATTGCCGGGCGCGTAGCCCTCGTCCCACCAGCCGTCGCGGATCGACAGGTTCAAGACCCCGTTCATCGCCGCCTTCATGCCCGAGGTGCCGCACGCCTCGAGCGGATAGGTCGGGTGGTTCAGCCAGACGTCGACGCCCGAGGTGAGCCGCCGCGCCAGCCGCAGGTCGTAGCCCTCGACGAGCAGAATCCTGCCTTCGAAGCGCGGCATCCTCGCGACCTCGGCGATGCGCCGCATCAGTTCCTGGCCGGGAACGTCGGCCGGGTGGGCCTTGCCGGCAAAGACGAACAGCAGCGGCCGCTGCGCATCGTTGACGAGCTCGTCCAGCAGTTCGAGCTGCTCGAACAGCAAGGCGGCCCGTTTGTACGTGGCGAAGCGGCGCGCGAAGCCGATCGTCAACACGTTCGGATCGGTCGGGTTCGCGAATCGAAGCAGGCGGTCCGCGTGCGCCTCGCTGCCGTGGGCGCGCCTCACCTGGCGCCGGATCCGGTGCGAGACCAGCTGCAGCATCTGCGCCTTCAGGTACTGGCGCACGCTCCAGAAGATGTGGTCGGGGATCTCGTGCACGCGTTGCCAGCACTCGCGATCCAGCAGTCGCTGCGACCAGTCGGGCCCGAGGAAACGGTCGAAGATGTCGATCCACTCTGGGGCGAGGAAGGTCGGCGCATGAACACCGTTGGTCACGTAGGAGATCGGGTTCTCCGGCGCCGGCAACTGCGGCCACAGGTCGTGCAACATGTTCGAGCTGACGCGCCCGTGAATGCGGCTCACCCCGTTGCGATGCCGCGAGCCGCGCACCGCGAGCGCCGTCATGTTGAATTCCGGACTGGCAGGCGTTCGCCCGAGCGCGAGCAACGCCTGAACGTCGATTCCCTGCGCGCGACAGTAATCCTCGAAGTAGTGCCGGATCATGTCCTCGCTGAAGTGATCGTGACCGGCAGGTACCGCGGTGTGCGTGGTGAATACGGTGTTCGCGGCGACCGCTTCGAGCGCTGCGGCGAAGTCCATTCCGTCCGCCATGCGGTCACGCACGCGCTCGAGCACGAGGAACGCCGCGTGGCCTTCATTGATGTGCCAGACGGTGGGCCGAAGATCCAGCGCCCTTAGCGCGCGCACGCCGCCCATGCCGAGCACGATCTCCTGCTCGATCCGCGTGCCGCGATCGCCCCCGTACAGACGGTGGGCGATGAAGCGATCATGGTCGGAGTTCTCCGGCAGATCGGTGTCGAGCAGCACGAGCCTCACACGACCGACCTGGGACTGCCAGACCTTGACCTGCACCCTGCGCCCGGCCACTTCGATTGGAATGTGCAGTT
>JBAIYN010000695.1:0-2104 GCA_037915775.1 Burkholderiales bacterium
CATGGCGGCACCGCTGAAGCATTTCCTCGACGGCACCAGCGGGCACTGGCTGGCCGGCACGCTGGCGGGCAAGCCGGCCGCCCTGTTCACGTCGACCTCGTCGCTGCACGGCGGGCAGGAGAGCACGCTGCTGTCGATGATGATTCCGCTGCTCCATCACGGGATGCTGATCGTCGGACTGCCGTACACGGAGCCGGAGCTGATGACGACCACGACCGGCGGCGGACCCTACGGCGCAAGCCACATCGCGCGCCAGCAGGGGGCCGCGTCGATCAGCGACGAGGAGCGGCGGCTGGCGATCGCGCTCGGCCGCCGGCTGGCGACCGTCGCAGCCAAGCTGCAGTCATGACGACACCACTCACCTACGCACAACGGCTCGCCGCAAGGATGGCGCTGGCGAGCTGGCTGTCGCTGATCGCGCTGTCCGTGCTGTGGGAGTGGCAACTTGCGCCGCTGCGCGCCGGAGGCTCGTGGCTGGTCCTGAAAGCGGTCCCGCTGCTGCTACCGCTGCGCGGCGTATGGCGCGGCGAGGCGTATGCGATGCAGTGGGCGCTGCTGCTGGTTCTGCTGTACTTGTGCGAGGGCGCGCTGCGCAGCTTCGATGCACCCCCGGCTGCGTGGCTGGCGTGGGCAGAGACGCTGCTGGCGCTGCTGTTCTTCGCGTCCGCGATCGTCTATCTGCGGCCGTTCAAGCGGGCGGCGCGTGCCCGCGCTGCAGGATCGGGGCAGCCATGACCTTGACAGACCAGCTCAGGTCGATCGTCGGCGCCGACAACGTGCTCGTCGAGGCAACGGCAATCGCACCCTACGTGACCGATTGGCGCAAGCGCTACAGCGGCAAGGCGCTTGCGGTGGTGCGGCCCGGATCCACCGACGAGGTCGCGCAGGTCGTGCGCGCCTGCGTGACCGCGCGCACGCCGCTGGTCCCGCAGGGCGGCAACACCGGACTCGTCGGCGGCGGCACGCCGGATGCCTCGGGTCGGTCAGTCGTCGTGTCGCTGGTGCGGATGAACCGCGTGCGCCGGATCGACACCGCCAACGATGCGATCACGGCCGAGGCCGGCTGCGTGCTGCAGAACGTGCAGGACGCGGCACGCGCAGCGCAGCGGTTGTTTCCGCTCTCGCTCGCCGCCGAAGGGAGCGCGACGATCGGCGGCAACCTGTCGACCAACGCGGGCGGCACGCAGGTGTTGCGCTATGGCAATGCGCGCGACCTGACGCTCGGCCTCGAGGTCGTGCTGCCGTCGGGCGAGGTCTGGGACGGGCTGCGCGGACTGCGCAAGGACAACACCGGATACGACCTGAAGCATTTGTTCATCGGCGCCGAGGGCACGCTCGGCATCATCACGGCGGCGACGCTGAAGCTGTTCCCGCTGCCTGCCGCGCAGATCACCGCTTTTGCATCCGCGCCGTCGCTGCACGCGGCGCTGGCGCTGCTGAATCGCGCGCGCGCCGCCGCGGGTCCGGAGCTGACCGCCTTCGAAGTGATGTCGGACCTGTGCCTGCGCCGTTTCGCGCGCGAGTTTCCCTCCGCGCGCCTGCCGCTGCCGCTGGATTCGCCGTGGTTCGCCCTGCTCGAGCTGTCGGACCACGAAAGCGCCGAGCATGCCGCCGCGCAGCTCGAAGCGATCCTCGGCGCCGCACTGCAGGCCGGTGAAGTGGGCGACGCGGTCGTCGCGCAATCGATCGCCGACGCGCGCGCGATGTGGGCGGTACGCGAGGGGATCCCGGAGGCGCACGCGCGTGCCGGCGGCAACGTCAAGCACGACATCGCGCTGCCGGTGTCTGCGATTCCGGCTTTCGTCGCCACGACCGACGCGAAGCTGGCGACGCGCTTCCCGTGGATCCAGCCGGCGACCTTCGGCCACCTGGGCGACGGCAACCTGCACTACAACATGGGCACGCGCGACGGCGTTCCGATCGCGGTTGCGTTCGAACACCAGGCCGAGATCAACCGCATCGTCAACGACGCGGTCGCCGAATGCGGCGGGTCGATCAGCGCCGAGCACGGGCTCGGGCAACTGAAGCGCGAGGAGATCCGGCGCTACAAGCCAGTCGTCGAACTGGAGCTGATGCAGCGGATCAAGGCAACGATCGATCCATT
>JBAIYN010000210.1:0-1553 GCA_037915775.1 Burkholderiales bacterium
ACAACTGCACCGCCGCCTGGCCACCGCCATCGAATCTCGCGATCCGGCCTCGGCCGACGAGAACGCGGCCCTGATCGCCGAGCACTTGGAAGCCGCCGGCGATCTGCAGAGCGCCTTCACATGGCACATGCGCTCCGGGGCGTGGTCCTCGTATCGGGACATCGATGCCGCGCGGCTCAGTTGGCGACGTGCCCTTCGGGTGGCCGACTCACTGCCGGCTGACCTCACGGACCGGCTGGCGATGCGCATAGCCCCGCGCACCATGCTGTGTGGCACCACCTGGCGAGGCACGCCAGAACCCGCTACCGACTTGTTCGATGAGCTGCGCGAACTATGCGGCGAAGCCGGCGATAGAGCCTCGTTGGCCATTGCAATGGCTGGCCTGGTGGCGGAGCACTGGCAACACGCCCGGATGCAGGCAGCGTACGAGATGGCCTCCGAGCAGATCGCACTCGTCGAGTCCCTCGCGGATCCGGTATTAACAGTGTCCGCGGTCATGGCGATCGCGCTCCAGGCGCATACGGGCGCAACCGATGACTTGCTGCGATGGTGTGAGGTCACCATCGATTGGGCCAGTCGTGAACCCGCGCAGGACAGCGTGGTCACCGGTTCACCGCTCGCCATGGCTTTGGGCTTCCGCGGTTTTGCTTGCTGGTGGCATGGCCGTCCAGGGTGGCGTGAGGACCTCGGAGACGCCATCGCGCTCGCGCGAACCGCTGACCCTATGACACTGGGCTTCCTTATCGCTTGGAAATACGGTCTGCCCATCCTCGACGGAGTGTTCCGAGTTGACGACACCGCGCTGCGCGACATCGACATCGCGCTGCAAATCGCCGAGGCCTGCGGCAACGACAACGTCCTCGGCACCGTCAACTGCACGCTGGGTGCCGCGCTGCTGTTCCGAGGGAGCGCAACCGATCGCCAGCGGGGACGTGAGCTACTGGCGCAAGTGCGTGACATGTGTTTGAACAACCAGTTGCCATCGTCAGAGCTGCCGCTGATCGACGTGTATCTCGCATACGACAAAGCTCTAGATGGCCACTATGACAATGCCTTACTTCGGATGCGAAAGTGCATTGAGGAATTATCGATTCAGCGCCGGTTCGTCTACCAAGTTGGGGCCACGGCTTTTCTCGTGCAGACGCTGCTGGCGCGCGCCGGCGAAAGTGACCTGGCCGAAGCCGATGCCGTGGTCGAGCGGCTGGCCGCGATTCCCGGTGACGAATGGGTCGCGCGCGACATGATGGTGCTGCGGCTGCGCACGCTGCTAGCCAAGGCTCACGGCGACGAAGCCGCCTACCGCGACTTCCGAGACCGCTACCGCGACATGGCGAGAACGCTTGGCTTCGAAGGGCATATCGCGTGGGCCGAGGCGATGCCGTGATGCCGAGCGAGGGAGGGCCGCCCACGTTGTCTCGAAATAGGTCTTGAGCTCAACCGGTCAGTGCATCACCGGGACGAGGATAGTCGGTCGCTACCCCCAGAAGATCGGGTCTGCGCCGCTGTCGAGGTAGTCGAGTAGGTCTTGGATTTGGGGACTGGGGTCAAGTGGT
>JBAIYN010000109.1:0-1730 GCA_037915775.1 Burkholderiales bacterium
TACCTGCGGAGGAGGTGCAAAGGGCGCTCACCGAAGGCAAGACCACTCCGGCTGAGGTAGAGGCGATCTACCGTCTTACTTCGCTGCCGACTTTCGAAGAGCGGTTCGTGGTTCCGCCTATGGAGCGGGACACCTCGGTCGAGTCTATGTTCCCAGTGCTCGATCCGGTCTCGCTCAACTATCCGACTTACAAAGGCAGAGTCGGTACCGGCTTTCACGTCGATCCTGCTAGAGGACCATGAGTCTCTTTTCGAACCGCGCACAGGTTCTGTTTTCGCGTCGCGCGCAAGTCTTGGGGCTGTTCGCGGAAATCCTCGACTATCCCGCCCTGGGACTAGCAGGCAAGGCGGCCGAGTGCGCCGCGCTGATCGGCGCAGCGCAACCGGAGGCGGTCGCCTTGCTAGAGAGCTTCCGCCGCTTTGCCGAGGAAAACTCGCTCGGCAAGCTTGAGGAGATTTACAGCGGCTTTTTTGACCTGAACTCGATCTGCCATCCCTATGTCGGTTATCAGCTGTTCGGCGAGAACTACAAACGGAGCGCTTTTCTGCTCGGGCTCAAGAAAGCCTATCGCGCGGAGGGATTCGAAGCGAGCGCCAGTGAGATTCCTGACCGCCTGTCGGTTGTGCTGCGCTTCGTTGCCCACAGTAAGGGCGGGGAAGAAATCGACGAGCTTCTGAACCGGGGCTTGCTGCCGGCGCTGGCGCGGATGACAACCAAACCCGAATCCGAGGGCCACCAGCACGACGGAGCGATTGATATCGACGGCCACACCGGAATAGAACGCGCGAAGATCGACGACCGCGAAGAACGCAGGCAGCTCAAAGGCCAGAGTCAGGGCGACATTCTTGGTCCCGGCTTCCTGCTGGCGATGAGCGAAGATTACGACGGTCGCGATGTAAACCGCGTGCACCCCTACCATCAGGCGCTCGAGGCGCTGCGTCTGTTGCTGGATGTTGGCTTGACCAAGAAAAGTCCCGGGATCTCTGCCGAGCAGGAACGCGTTCGTACCTGGACACGCGAGCATTTCAATCTCGGCGAGGGAGAAACTATTATGGTCTCGGAGCTCCCCTGTTCCGATCCGGGCTGCCCGCCGGTCGAAACACACCTCGTGTTCTGGACCCAAGCCGGGCGTCACCAATTCAAGGTTTACAAGCCGCTCGCGGAGGTCATCCCAGACGACCTGCTAGGTTTGCGAGTGTGAGGAGGGACGTCCCATGAGTGACAACATTCTGTTCGCGGCTTTTCCGTACGTAGCGGTCGTGCTGGCGATCTGGGGCGGCGTCCACCGCTACCGCCACGATCGCTTCTCCTACTCCACCCTGTCGTCACAGATTCTGGAAAACCGCACCCTGTTCTGGGGCTCGGTGCCGTGGCATTACGGCATCGTCATCGTTTTGCTCGCGCACCTGCTAGGATTCCTTGTGCCCGGCATGTGGGCGCGAATGACAGGTACGCCGTCAGCCCTGTATACTGTTGAGATAATAGGCTTCGCATTCGGCTTGTCCGCGCTGGTCGGGCTTTGCGTGCTCTTCGTGCGCCGCCTTCGCTTTGAGCGTATCCGGGCCGTGACCAGCATCGTCGACTGGGCGCTGCTGGCAGTGCTACTGATCCAGGTTGCGCTCGGCGTCTATGTTTCGCTGGTCTACCGCTGGGGCGCAGACTGGTATGTCGATACGGCTGTACCGTGGCTTGTCTCGCTGGTCAGCCTAAATCCTCAGACCCAATACGTC
>JBAIYN010000293.1:0-1599 GCA_037915775.1 Burkholderiales bacterium
CCGTCCGGATGGCTCAAGTTTTCAATTGACCCGCATCAATATCGGTGCGGATCAAATGAAGTGAGTAAACGCTATCAGTGTTTCTGCGGCTTCTATTGGAATGTTCGGTCCGACCCACAAACGAAGATCTCGCCAGTAGTGGCTCGAACGGCACATCCGATGCGGGATGCCGGTCGTCGGATCGTGAACGGCGACCCGGGAAGGCCATGACCCGCAGCCGGATATCTGATGGCGACCGCGTATGTGGGAGGTCGACGTTGAACCCGCTCGATGAGTGCCGCTGCAGGTGTGGGGTCGAGCGGTATGAAGGGAACTCCGCGTCTGAATGCAACTGCGAAATGCGGCGATGGTCTCTGCGACAATCCGCGGCGCCTATGCACGATCGATGGGAAGCGATGCCGACGCCGATGCGGTGGATCACGAACGCGAGTGCGCGGTGGGTCGGCGTGGCGAAACGTGACTTCGCACGCTGATGAGCCCGTTGCCTACACTGTCGCTGCTCGAAACTCGTGTCCTCGGCGTGCTGGTCGAGAAGGAGAAGACCGTCCCCGACACGTACCCGCTGTCGCTGAACGCGCTCGCCGGCGGCTGCAACCAGAAGAACAACCGTGACCCGGTGATCAGTGCGACCGACGCCGAGGTGCAACAGGCGATTGACCATCTGAAGACGCTGTCGCTCGTGATCGAATCGAGCGGAGCGCGGGTGACGCGCTATTCGCACAACATCGGCCGCGTGCTGAAGGTGCCGGATCAGTCGGTTGCCCTGCTGACGGTGCTGATGCTGCGCGGGCCGCAGACAGCGGGCGAACTGCGCATCAATGCCGAGCGGCTGCACCGCTTTGCGGACATCTCGTCGGTCGAGGCATTTCTCGAGGAACTGGCAACGCGACCGGACGCGAACGGCGGCGCGCTGGTCGTGAAACTGCCGCGCCAGCCCGGCGAGCGCGAGCAGCGCTGGGCGCACCTGCTGTCGGGCAGCTCGCATGCGCCCGCACCCGCGGAGCCCGCGCCGCCGTCTGCTGCCCACGCTGAGGCGGCGATTGCCGTCCTGCGCGACGAAGTCGCGCAACTGGCGGCCGAGGTGGCTCAGTTGCGCGCGATGGTGGAGCGACTCCAGCGATCAACGGGTTGAATCGGTATACGTTGCCGCGGGCGCGCACCGATGCGCGTGGCGGCGGCCGCTGCGACAATCGCGTCGTGACCTGGCTCGACCACATTCCTCTCTGGCTGATCGTGCTCGTCGCGGTCTGGCTCGCGCTCGCGCCGTTCGTGCCCGAGCCGCACCTGACCGAGAAGCTCAGGATGCTCGCCCAGGGCACGCTGAAGCGGCCGATCGACATCTTCGACCTGCTTTATCACCTCGCGCCGATCGCGGTGCTGGCGCTGAAGCTCGTGCGGATGTGGCAGGTGAAAACCTGAACGCTGCGCGCGTGGCATCGATCGATGCGCGGTGCTAGCGTTCGCGTCCCCACGAATCGACGACAAAGGAGACAAACGATGAAACGCAGGACCGCTGCCGCGTATGCCGCCGCGATCGCGCTCGCCGGTTGCGCATCGGTTGCGCTGGCCGACCCGGTGGCCAGGGCGGAACTGAAGCCG
>JBAIYN010000330.1:0-8970 GCA_037915775.1 Burkholderiales bacterium
GCAAGCCCGAGGTCTTCCTGTACGGCTCGTATTACCTGACCGGCTTTCTCAACGAGCGGCCGCTCGCGCGCCTGCGCGACGATCTGCAGGCGCTCGGCCTGACGCGCGACGTCGGGCGGGCCGAGACCGAGGACCACGTCGCCTTTCTGTTCGAGGTGATGCGCTATCTGATCGCGAGCGACGACGCCGCCGTGTGCAACCTCGAGCAGCAGCGCCGTATCTTCCGCGCCCATCTGCAGCCATGGGTCGGCCAGATGTGCGATGCGGTCGAAGCGCATCCGCGCGCGCAACTGTGGCGTGCGGTGGCCGGCATGACGCGCGCCTTCATGCAGGTCGAGACGCAGGGTTTCGACATGCTCGAGGAACAATGATCGAGCGCGACGACATCACCGGTCTGATCCTTGCCGGCGGCCGCGGCAGCCGCATGGGGGGTGTCGACAAGGGCCTGCAGAGCTACCACGGCATGCCGCTCGCATTGCACGCGCTGCTGCGCCTGCAGCCGCAGGTCTGCAACGCAATGATCAACGCAAACCGCAACCTGGCGGCATATGAGTCGATGGGCGTGCCGGTGTGGCCCGATGCGCTGCCCGACTTCGCCGGCCCGCTCGCCGGCTGGATGGCCGGCATGGAGCACAGCACGACACCGTACCTCGTGACGGTGCCGTGCGACACGCCGCAGTTCCCGCTCGATCTGGTGGAGCGCCTGGCGCGCACACTGGCGGAGGCCGACGCAGAGATCGCAATGGCCGCGACGCGCGAGCAAGACGAAATCCGTCGCCAGCCGGTGTTCTGCCTGATGAAGACCGACCTTCTCGAAAGCCTGACCGCCTTCCTGCATGCCGGCAACAGCAAGATCGTGCAGTGGACGCGGCAGCACCCGTGTGTCGAGGTCGTGTTCGACGACGCGCGCGCTTTCTTCAATGCGAACACCCCGACGGAACTGCAGCAACTGCAGGCGCAAGCCACGCCGGGCGGCCGTTGACGGCAGGGAGGAGCGATTGATGAGCAAGTCACGCAACCGCTGTCGCCTGGAGGGCGGCGCGGTCAAGCTGAAGGACTTCGACCCCGGTGCGCGGCCCTACTCGGTTGGCAGCTCGCGCGACGAAGACCGCGCGTGGACGGCCGAACTATCGAAGGAAATCGCCGCCTATCAGGACAACTTCTATGCGCTGCGGCGGGAGAAGCTGCTGATCGTGCTGCAGGGCATGGATACCAGCGGGAAGGACGGCACGATCCGCTCGGTGTTCCAGGCGGTCGACCCGCTCGGCGTGCGCGCGGTGTCGTACCGGGCGCCGACCGATCCCGAGAAGCAGCGCGACTTCCTGTGGCGCCACCATCGCGATGTCCCCGGGGTGGGCGAGATCGTGATCTTCAATCGCTCGCACTACGAGGCGGTGCTGATCGAATACGTGCACGGCTGGATCGACAAGGACGAGCGCAAGCGCCGGCTGAAGCACATCAACACGTTCGAGCGGCTGCTGACGGATACCGGCACCACGGTCGTCAAGTTCTTCCTGCACATCGGCAAGGATGAACAGCGGCGCCGCCTGCAGGAGCGCATCGACGATCCGGCCAAGAACTGGAAGTTCAACATGCAGGATCTGCAGGAGCGCAAGCTGTGGGACGCCTACGAGCGCGCGTACGAGGTCGCGCTGGAGGAGACCGCCACGCGGTTCGCGCCCTGGTACGTGGTGCCATCGGACAGCAAGACGCATCGCAACCTGATGGTGTCGACGATCCTGCTCGACCTGCTGAAGCGGCTGGCGCCCAAGCCCCCGCCCGCGGTCAAGGAGCTGGCCGGCGTGAAGGTGCGGTAGGCGCGCTACGGAAAGGTCGCCGACCGCAGCTCGTTGGCGATCACCGCGCCCTTGCGATCGGTGAAGCGGACGCGCACCGGAAGGTTGCAGAGCGACGGCGCGAGCCAGATCTCCAGCCGGTCGTCGCTGGCGTCCATCGGGCGTTCGAATTTCAGCGTCTGGAAGCGCCCGGCCGGCGTATCGACGCTTTCCGCGCCGCGCGCGACCAGGTGGTAGATCGACGAGCCGCGCACGCCCGCCACCGGCAGGTCCCCGATCGTGGCGCGCTTGCGCAGCAGCCATCCGAGCTGCAGCATGAGGCTCAAGCGGTCCTGCATCTGCGGCTCGGTCGGCACGACCTTGTCGGTCGCCGAGAACGTCACCCGTTCGTCCTTCCAGTCGAGGCGTGTCGTCATCAGCGGCTTGTTGCCGTTGCGTTCCGAATATTCCGCCGGCACGATGCCGGCCGCATCGACGCGGCCGCGCGAGGACTGCCGGGCGCTGAACCAGATGCCGGCCGAGGTTTCCGACACCAGCGCATAGGCGTCGCCGTCGCGGGTCAGCGTCAGTGTGTTATCGCCGCTCAAGCTGAGAAACGCGCGCGTTGCCTGGATGTCGTAATCGAAGCGGAACGCCGGCGGCCACGGACGATCGCCGGGACAGGTCGGCGCCGCGAGCGCCGTCTGGAGCAATCCGATTCCCAGCAGCAGGAACGCGCGCGCCGTCAACACGTCATTGCGCCGGAATCGCGATTTCCGCGAGCACGTTCTCGGTCACCTGATCGCGGCGATCGGTGAAGCGCAGCTTGACCGGCAGCCATGCCGCGCTCGGCGCCAGCCAGACTTCGATGCGCGAATCGCTGCCGTCCACCCCTTTCGGGCGCTCCAGCTTGACGGTGTCGAATTCGCCTGCGCCGGTTTCCAGCCGCTCGTTGCCGACGACGATGAACCGATAGGTCGTCACATCGTCGCGCGCGCCAACCGCCAGCACGACCGATGAGCCGGGACGAAAACGGTTCAGCAGCCGCTGTCCGAGTGCCATCAGCTGGAACTGGAACGACAGGCGATCCTGGATGCCCTCGCGCAGTTCGCGCTCGTGGGTCTTCGTGCTGAAGGTCACGCGGTGTGTCGTCCAGTCGAAATTGGTCGCCCACGCGGAGCGGCCGATGGTCTTCTCCGTATAGCGTTCCGGTGCGAGCCCGAAGCGCTGCACGTGTCCGGTCGAGTCCAGTTCAAGCAAGGTCACACCGAAAACCGTCGTCACCAGGCTGGCCAGGTAGCTGCGATCCTCTTCGAAGCGCCAGTTCACAATGGTCTTGCCGGTGACAGCCGGGAAGCGCGTGTCCGTCGTCTGATAAACGTAGCGGGCCGAAACCGGCAACGAAGCCGGCCCCAGCGGCGGGGACGCGAGTTCGGCCAGCAGCGCGCTGCCGCTGGCATCGAATTCACCGCTCACGCTGATGCCGGCCGCTTCGGCGGGCAGCGGTGACTCGGTCGTGGTCGCCGACTCCTCCTGCGCGGCGGTCGTGGCGGCGACTTCGGGCTCCGGTGCCGTTTGGGGCGCCGGCTGGGTCGGCGCCGGCTCGCGCGCTGTCGTCGGCTCGACCGCCGGTGGCGCCGGCCGCGGCTTCGGCGCAGCCTTCGTGGCCGGCCGCTCAGGGACCGGGGCTTTCGGCATCTCGACCGGCGGCGCCTCCGGCCGCCGCAGCGTGACTTCGATCAGACCGCCCTGCCCGAACCCGATCGGCGGGACCTGCAGCGCTCGTTGCCCGACTACGAGAACGATCGCATGCGCAACCAGCGACAGCGCGAGCACGACGAGTGCGCGCCCGATCCAGGCGTGCATTTCCGCGGCCGGCGGCGCAGAAGAGGCAAGGGCGCGCGAACTCATCGAAAGCCGTTAACGATCGAACTGGTCTGCAAGCGGACACGTTCTAAGATAGCCGCGTCTCCGGGCGATCGAAGAATAGTCGAATGAAGCTGGCAACACTGCGCGATGGATCGCGCGATGGACAACTCGCCGTCGTCTCGCGCGACCTGACGCTGGCGCATTTCGCCACCGGCATCGCAGGACGGATACAGACGCTGCTGGACGACTGGTCGTTCCATGCGCCGCAGCTCGATGAGCTGTATCAGGCCCTGAACGAGGGCCGGGCGCGGCACGCGTTCGCGTTCGACCCGGCCCAGTGCATGGCGCCGCTGCCCCGCGCGTACCAGTGGGCCGACGGCTCGGCCTACGTCAACCACGTCGAACTGGTGCGGCGGGCGCGCGGCGCCGAGATGCCGGCGTCGTTCTGGACCGATCCGCTGATGTACCAGGGCGGCTCCGACGACCTGCTGGGCGCGCGCGACGACATCGTGTGCGCGTCGGAGGATTTCGGCATCGATTTCGAGGCGGAGGTAGCCGTCGTCACCGACGACGTGCCGATGGGAGCACGGGCGGCCCAGTGCGCCGAGCACATCAGGCTGCTGATGCTGGTCAACGACGTCAGCCTGCGTAACCTGATTCCGGCGGAACTTGCGAAGGGGTTCGGGTTCTTTCAATCCAAGCCCGCGAGCGGCTTCTCGCCGGTCGCCGTGACGCCGGACGAGCTCGGTGGCGCGTGGCGCGACGGCAAGCTGCACCTGCCGCTGGTGGTGCACTGGAACGGCACGCAGGTGGGGGCGCCCAACGCGGGTGAAGACATGACATTCGGCTTTCCGCAGCTGATCGCGCACATCACACGGACGCGCAACGTGGGTGCGGGCAGCATCATCGGCTCGGGCACGGTATCCAACCTCGACCGTACGCGCGGCTACTGCTGCATCGCTGAAAAGCGTAGTCTGGAGATGATCGCCGATGGCAAGCCGACAACGCCGTTCATGAAGTTCGGCGATACGGTGCGGATCGAGATGTTCGATGCCGCGGGGCAATCGATTTTCGGCGCGATCGACCAGCGCGTGGCGCCGCTGCAGCGCGCGACGCCGCGGCGAACCAAGGGGGAGGGATGAGCAAGAAGCGCGCAATGGGGATGAGCGGCCTGCCATTCGCAGGCACGGTCAGCGACAGCCTCGACATGGTCAAGCGGATCTGGGGCGTCACCGGCCTGCCCACGCTGCCCTCGACCGCGGGCATGGTGCAGTTCGCGCAAAACCTGCCGCAGGCGCTGCCGTCGATGATCGCGCCGACGCTCGATGTAGAAGAGATCGACAAACGCATCGCCGATCTGCGCGCCGTCGAGCAATGGCTGAACCTGAACGCGAGCATGCTCAGCACGGCGATCCAGAGCCTGGAGGTCCAGCGCAACACCATCGCCACGCTGCGTTCATTCGGCGGCGCGATGCTGACCACGATGACCAAGCCCGGCGAAGCGCCTGGCGCGCCGACCGGCGTGTCAATGATGCCGGCGCCCGCCACCGCACCGGCCGCGCCACATCCGAAACGCCGCCACAAGGCAGCGGCCGCCGCCGCGCCGGGGCTCGCGCTGAATCCCGCCATGTGGTGGAACACGTTGCACGATCAGTTCACCAAGGTCGCAGCCGCCGCGGCGCAACCCGAGAAGAAGAAGGAAGGCAAGCCGGCGTCGACGAAACCGAAGCGGCCCAGGCGCGCGGCCGGATAGGGACTCCATGCCGTTCCGTTTCGCGCACGCGACTCATCCGGACTGGGCCGAAGCGACGCGCCAATGCCTGGCGCAGCTCGATGCGCAGGCGGCGAGCGGCGTCTACGAGCGCCGGTCCAACCTGGCCTTTCTCTACATCACCGAACCGCTGCTGCCGAACCTGGACGAAATCCTGGCCACGCTGCAGGCGCGCACCGGCATCCCGAACTGGGTCGGATCGAGCGGGGTCGCCATCTGTGCCACCGGCATCGAGTACGTCGACGAGCCCGCGCTCGCGGTGATGCTGGGCAATTTCCCGCCGGGCAGCGTGAACGTGTTTTCCGGCACCCAGCGTCCGCCGACCCTGGGAACGCGGACGGACAGCGGCGCGCAGGCGGCCTACACCGCGCTCGTGCACGCTGATCCGAGCACGCTCGACCTGCCGGAACTGCTGGTCGACATGGCGGGCAAGCTGGAAAGCGAATACCTGTTCGGTGGCCTGCCGAGCGGTCGCCAATCGACCTGTCAGATCGCCGACCGCACGCTGAGCGGAGGGTTGTCGGGAGCGGTCTTCTCGTCCGATGTGCGGCTGGTCTCGCGCGTGTCACAGGGGGCGCACCCGCTGCCCGCGGCGTGCCGGCACGAAGTCACCAAGGCGAGCGAGAGCGTGATCCTGGAGCTGGACGGACGGCCCGCCTTCGACGTGCTGCTGGAGGATGCGGGCATCCGCGCGCGTGCCACGCTGCCGGCGGACGAAGACATGCAGCGCGAGGATTTCACGCGCATCCGGCAGCAACTTCTGGCACTCGGGCGACGCGGCCTTTTCGTCGGCATCGAACCGGAGCAGCCGTCCGGGTATCGCGAGCGCACGCTGCGCGCCGACTACGTGATCCGCCACGTCGTCGCCCTCGACCCGGCGAAGGGTGGCGTCACCGTCGCTGCCGTAGTCGAGGAAGGCGACCGGCTGACTTTCTGCACCCGCGACGAGGCGGCCGCGCGCAAGGACCTAGTCCGCGTCTGCTCCGAAATCCGCGATCACATCGACGAGCAGCGCGATGGCGGGCAACCGGTCGCGGCAAAGGGCGCGCTGTATTTCTCTTGCGTCGGCCGCGGCAGCCACATGTTCGGCGAGCAGTCGGAGGAGCTGAAGCTGATCCGCCACCACCTCGGCGACATCCCGCTGGTCGGTTTCTATGCGAGCGGGGAGATCGGCGGCCGCAACCTGTATGGCTTCACCGGCGTGCTGACCGTCTTCTACTAGAAGACAGGCCGCGAAGCCGGCTCACATCACGTAGTTCAGGCCGAGCCGCCCGCCGTCGGGATAGACCGTCGTGCCGGTCAGATACGACGCGTCGTCGCTGGCAAGGAAGACGGCAACCCGCGCCACCTCGTCGGGCTCGCCGAGCCGGCCGAGCGGCGTGCGCGACAGGATGCGCTGCTTCGCCGCATCGTTCGTCAGCACCGCGGTCTTCAGCAGCTCGGTGGCGATCGATCCCGGGCCGATGCCCATCACGCGGATGCCCTTCGGAGCCAGCCCGATCGCCATCACCTTGGTCAACTGATTCACCCCGCCCTTGCTGACCGTGTAGGGCACCTGGTTGGCGATCGCCAGAACCCCGTTCACGCTCGACATGTTGATGATGGTGCCGCGCGCCTCAGCGCCGCCCGGCAGCGCGCGCGCGTCCTGCGCCAGCATCTGGCGCGCCGCCGCCTGGCCACAGAGAAACACGCCCTTCAGGTTCACGCGCAGCACGCGGTCGAAATCCTCTTCCGCCAGGTCGACGAAATCGGCTGCGTGCACGATGCCGGCGTTGCTGACGAAGACATCGAGCCGGCCGAAGTGACCGACCGCGAATCTGACCAGGCGCTCGGCGTCGGCGCGCTCTCCCACGTCAGCGCGGCAGAAAAGCGCGGTTCCGCCGGCAGCCGCGACTTCCTTGACCAGCGCGGTGCCGCCGACTTCGTTGATGTCCGACGCGACGACGCGCGCCCCTTCGGCGGCGAACGCCCGCACGCACGCGGCGCCGATCCCCTGCGCGGCGCCGGTAATCACCGCCACCCGATCCTGCAACCTCATCTTCGCCTCCCTGCCCACTTGCCAGGGCGCGAATTGTCGGCCAAATCAGCCGCCGGGGGTCCGGCTATCCCACGGCGCCGTGGGCCGCGCGCCAGTTCGCGACTGCGGGGCCGATGTCGACCAGCTCGCGCAGTGCCGTGACACCGGCTGGCGTGCGCCGGTACAGCGCCGAACAACCGCCGCCCGCCCACAGCTCGATTCCGCTCGCCAGCCGACCACGCAACTGCGCGAGCCCATCGAGGGCCTGGTTCTGATTGACGCCCGTCGAGAACGAAAGCGCCACGATGTCGACGCGGTGCGTCTGCGCGGCACTGGCGATTTCACCGAGCGGCGTGTGCACGCCAAGCGAGATGCAGTGCGCGCCTTCGAGCGCGAGGATCGCCTGCGCCATCAGCAAACCGAGCCCGTGCTGCTCCGGCGGCAGCGTGGTCAGCAACACTCTCGGCGATGCCGCCGTCTGCGGCATGGAGTGGATCGCATTGCGCAGCAGGGTCTGGATCGACTCCGTATACAGGTGCTCCTCGAAGATCTCGAGTCGCCCGCGCGCCCAGCCGTCGCCCACCACCCGGTTCAGCGGCGCGACCACCTCGACCGTGAAGCGCGCCAGGCCGATCCGCAACAGGCACTGCGACAGCCGGCGCTGCAGCTCTTCGATGCGGCGCGATTCGACCAGTTCGACAAACGCGTCGAGTTGCGCGGACGCAGGCTCCCTGCCGTCCGCAGGCGCCGCGGTGCCGTTGTTCGCCCGCACTAAGGCGTTCAACTCGTCCAGCTCGAGCCCGACGATCCTGCGGGGGCGGTGCCCGAGGTCCAGCAGGCGCCTGATCGCACGCAGCCTCTCGACCTGGTCGGCGGGATACATGCGCTCGTCATGCTCGTTGCGGGTCGGGCGCGGGAAACCGTAGCGCCGTTCCCACGCACGCAGCGTGTCCTTCGACACGCCGCAGTCGCGCTCGACCGCGGCGATCGGCAGGCTTTCCCGTCGGAGTGTGTCGTCAGTCATGGCCTTGGTTGGCGGGTCGCGTCAGCGCGGATCGCGCAGAGCCAGTGCCCGCACCGCCGCGCGTTCGGCGAGAGTTTACCCGACCTTTGAATTTTGTCCTAGACAAATGATGATTTTTTCGTCAATATCCGTCCAAGTCAGTTCCCCGGCTGCAACAGCCCGGATCAGCCGACCGAGCGCAGGCACTGGGCCGGCGCTGGAGGCCGAACGCTGGAGACGCAAGAGATATCTCTATTTAAGATGCATATGAAGAAAGCATGTACTCACATTCAGTCGCGCTTCAATGGGAAAGCGGTCGCCGCAGCCGACGTGAACCGCCGCCGATTGCTAGCAGCGGTTGCGATTGTCAGCATTTTCGTCCATGACAAACGTGGGGTCGCCGCCGAGAACTGTCCGCCAACGCTCAGGCACGTGATGCCGCGGCTGCAGGACGACGCGCCGCAGGAGCTGTGCCAATACGCCGGCAAGGTTTTGCTGGTGGTGAACACGGCAAGTTACTGCGGCTACACGCCTC
>JBAIYN010000661.1:0-6406 GCA_037915775.1 Burkholderiales bacterium
GGACAGGTGGTCGAGGGCCGCCATCCGCACATGATCAAGGCGATCGAGCGCGACGTGGCCAGCGGCAAGCTGTACGTCATCGCGATCGGGTCGCTGCACTTCTTCGGCCCGAGCGGCCTGCTCGAACAGTTGAAGCAGCGCGGCTACACGATCTCCTCGGTGGAGTAGCTCGATGCAGATCCGGTTCGGTGCCCGTCGCTGGCGCCTGCTGTCGCAGCGCGCTGCCTTCGTCGAGGACGAGCGCCTGCTGGTCGTCGCCGACGCGCATTTCGGCAAGGCCGCCGCATTTCGCGCGCGCGGCGTGCCGGTGCCGCGCGGAACGACCGAAGACAATCTGGCGCGGCTCGACAGCCTGATCACGCAGTTGCAGCCGCGCCGGCTGGTTCTGCTCGGCGATCTGTTCCACGCGCGCGAATCGCACGCGCCGCATACCATCGAAGCGATGGCCGCATGGCGGCGTGGCCGCGCCGCGCTCGAGATCGTCCTTGTAGAAGGCAACCACGACCGCCACGCCGGCACGCCGCCGGCGGCGCTCGGCATACGGATCGAGGCCGAGCCCTGGCGCTTCGAAGGAATCGCGTTCTGCCATCACCCGCAGTACGTCGCCGGCGAGACGGTCATCGCCGGTCATCTGCACCCGTGCGTGCGGCTTTACGGTCGCGCCGACGAAAGCGTGCGGCTGCCGTGCTTCTGGTTGCGCGACGGACTCGTCGTGCTGCCGGCGTTCGGCGAATTCACCGGTGGCGCGTCGATCGCGCGCGAAGACGGGGATCGGGTGATCGCGATCGCCGACGACCGGCTGTTCGAGATCCCCGGGCTTACCCGCGCGGCGTAAACACGTAGGCATCCATCGCCAGCACGCCGCTGTCGACGCCGAGGTCGATCCGCTCGACCTGCGGCCGCGCTCCGGCGGCTCCGAACGCGAACGGCAGCGGCAGGAAATGTTCGTCGCTCGGGTGCGCGCGCTGTGCATGCGGGGCTTCCTCGGACCAGCGCGCAATGCGCTCCGCGTCGTCGCCGCGCAGCGCGGCATCGACCCAGGCGCGGAATTCCTCGACGTAGGGCGCGGTCGACGCTTCGGTGACCTGCATCCGGTGGCGGCGCGCGAACTCGATCCATTCGCGCAGGTTGTGCGTCATGTGTCCCGAGCCGATCATCAGCACGCCTTCCCTCGCCAGCGGCGCGAGCAGTCGCCCGACGCGCAGCGTGTGCGCAGCCGGCAGTTGCGTCTGCAGCGACAGTTGCACCACCGGCACGTCGGCCTGCGGATACATGTGTCGCAGCGGCACCCACGCGCCGTGGTCGAGTCCGCGGCAACCGTTGGCGCTGGCCGAGATGCCGGCCGCCTTCAGCAGGTCGATCACGCGCTGGGCGATGTCGGGCGCGCCGGGCGCCGGATAGCGCAGCTTGTACAACTCGTCCGGAAAGCCGCCGAAGTCGTGAATTGTTTCCGGCCGGTTGCTCGTCGTCAGCATCGGCCATTCGCTCTCCCAGTGTGCCGACGCGATCAGCACGGCGCGCGGCTTTCCGATCCTCTCGGCGAGCTGCGCCCAGCCGGTTCCGGCACGGCCTGCCTGCAGCGCGTGCATCGGCGAGCCGTGAGAAAGGAAGAGCGTGGGAAGCGATGACATGGGTACACAGTATGGAGCGAGCCGGCGGATTGCAGCGTGCGATCGCTGCCGCCCGCCGGTTCGCGGTGGTAGTTATTTAAGCAGTCCTTCGGCGCGCAGCGCTTCCTGCACCTTCGGCCGCGCGGCGACGCGCTTGACGTACTCCGAAAGCACCGGCCAGTTGGCGAGGTCGATGCCGGTCCATTGGCACCAGTTGAGCACGGCGAACAGGTAGGCGTCGGCGACGGTGAACTGCGTACCCATCAGGTTGTTCTTGCCCGCCAGTTCGCCGTTGAGCCAGTCGAAGCGGCCTGCGAGCTTGTTCCGCTGACGCTGCTTGATGTCGTCCGACGCAGTCGGGTCGAACAGCGGCGAGAACTGCTTGTGGATCTCGGACGTGACGAAATTCAGCCACTCCTGCAGTCGGTAGCGCTCGAGCGTGCCGTTGGCGGGCGCCAGGCCGCTCGCCGGCGCCTTGTCCGCGAGGTATTGCACGATCGCCGGGCCTTCGGTCAGCACCTGCCCGTCGTCGAGCTGCAGCGCCGGCACGTAGCCCTTCGCATTGATCTTGCGGTAATCGCCGCCGCCTTCGGTCTCCTTGGTCTTGGTGTTGACCTTGACCGCAGTGAAGGGCAGGTTGGCTTCACGCAGCACGATGTGCGGGGATAGCGAGCAGGCGCCGGGAGACATGTAAAGCTTCATCGCACAACTCCAGTCAGGTTGAGACAAGGCCGATCAGGCGCGCTGCAGGCGTGGCGCCGCGCTGCGACCAGGGAACTTGGTGCCGAGCGCGTAGGCGCCGTCGCCGAGCAGCACTTGCGCGACCAGCGCGGCGGTCCAGAACAGCGGATATTCCCAGCCGCCGCCATTGCCGGAGAAGAGCCAGCCGTTGCCGGAGTGCGCCCACAACGCGCCGAGCATGATCGGGACCAGCGCGGCAGCCACATAGCGGCTGCCGATACCGGCTACGAGCAGGACGCCGCCGATCAGTTCCGCGGCGAACACCACATATCCAAGGAATGGCGGAAGCCCGAGCGAGCCGAAGAACTGCGCGGTGCCCGGCAGCGTGAACACCAGCAGTTTGAGCAGCGCATGGGCGATGAACGCCACACCGAGCGCGAGGCGCAGCACGAAGGTGCCCAGAGCGGCCGATGGGTGGTTGGAAGTCGAGTCGTTCATTTCGGTTCTCCTGATTGAGTTTCGGGGCAGGCGGCGCACGCCGGTGCGCCATGGACCGCACTCTAGTTATGCGTTGTTCCGGGATAAATAGTTGTTCATGCCAAAATCTGTCCCGAATTTCGGGATAATCTGCCGATGGATCGCTTCGCCGCCATGCAGGCCTTCGCCCGCGTCGTCGAAAGCGGCAGCTTCGTGCGCGCCGCCGAGCGGATGGAAATGTCGACCTCGTCGCTGTCGCGACTGGTGGCCGATCTGGAGGCGCATCTGAACGCGCGGCTGCTGAACCGCACCACGCGCAAGCTGTCGCTGACCGAGACCGGCCAGGCTTTCTACGAGCGTTGCGTGCAGCTTCTGGCCGATCTGGACGAGGCCGAGGCTCTCGCGTCGCGCTCGGCTGCGCAGGCGCATGGAACCATCCGGTTCACCTGTCCCCACAATCTGGCCGCGCAGCCCATTGCGCCGGCGATCGCAAGTTTCGTTGCGCGCCATCCGGCGGTGAAGTTCGATGTGAACGTGGTCGACCGCGTCGTCGATCTGGTCGAGGAGGGGTTCGACCTGGCGATCCGCGTCGGCGCGGTGCGCAGCGAACTGCTGGTCGCGCGCAAGCTTGGTGCGACCGAACTGGTGCCCTGCGCCTCCCCCGGGTACCTTGAAGCGCGCGGCGAGCCCAATCTGCCGGCCGACCTCGTCGAGCACCGGGTGATGACCTATGCCTACTCATCGACGCCGCGCGTGTGGCAGCTCACCGACGCGGAGGGCCAGCCGCATGAGGTGCGCGTGCAAGGCCCGCTGCATGCCAACAGCGACGAACTCGCGATCGGTGCCGCGGTCGCGGGACTCGGCATCGCGTTCGAGCCCGACTACGTGGTCCGTCCGGCGCTTGAGGACGGCCGTCTGGTGCGCGTACTGGCCGACTTTCGCGGGCCGGTGCTCGACATCTGGGCGGTGTATCCGAGCCGCCGCCATCTGTCGGCAAAGGTGCGCCTGTTCGTCGCGCATCTGGCGGAGACCTTCGCCGCCGCACACGCCGCACTCCAGCCGCGCGCGGCGGCAACGCGCGTGGCGCGGCGGCGCTCCTGATCGCAGCGCACCAATAGACGCCGCGCTCTAAAAGGCGGCCCGCTGCGCGCCTGCAGTCGCAAAAAAAATAGTACGATCGTTCGCAATTTACAGAACGGTCGTCAGGTACTGCCCGCATGTCCGTCGCCACCTTCCTGCAGACCCTCGTCGCCGGCGCGCGCACATCGGGCGCGCGCGCGCGCAAGGGCGACGTCACGCGCGCGGCGATCGTCGAGACGGCGCTGGCGATCGCGCGCCGCGCGGGGCTCGAAGGTCTGACCATCGGCGCGCTCGCCGAGCAGATGCGGATGAGCAAAAGCGGCGTGTTCTCGCACTTCGGCGCACGCGAGGAGCTGCAGCTCGCGGTGCTGAAGGAATACGCGGTGCGCTTCGTCGACGAGGTGCTGCGGCCGGCGGTGCGCAAGCCGCGCGGTCTGCCGCGGCTGCAGGCCATCCTCGCCAACTGGCTCGCGCTGCTGGCGCGCGAGGTCGAGCAGGGCTGCCTGATGATCGGCGGCGCGAGCGAGTACGACGATCGCCCCGGCCCCCTGCAGGACGCGATGGTCGCGATCATCGGCGGCTGGCGCGACGAACTGATCCGCGCGATCACGGCCGCGAAGGACAACGGCGACCTGCGCGACGACATCGATCCGCGCCAGCTGGCGTTCGAGATCTACGGCGTGATGCTCGCCTTCCACCAGTCCGCCCGCCTGCTGCGCGCAGCGGACAGCTACAAGCGTGCGCGCGCCGCGCTGGCGCAGCTGCTGCGCGACGCGGCCGCGCGCCCGTTGCAGTTGAAACCGAATCGGGCACCGGGCCGCCGCAAGCCCGATTCGTTGACCAGATCGCCCCGAGTGCAGGTGCGACGCGCAGCGTCGCGTACACGAGGGGCGTAACAAGCAAGGAGCAGTCATGGCCGTTTACAACCCTCCGTCGCGCGACCAGCGATTCGTGATCCACGAAGTGATCGGCGCGGTCGATCAATTCAAGGCGATGCCCCGTCACCACGAGGTCGACGCCGATGTCATCAATCATGTGCTCGAAGAGGCCGGCAAGTTCTGCGCCGAGGTGCTGCTGCCGATAAATCAGTCCGGCGACGCAGAGGGCTGCGCCTACGACCCGAAGACGCACGCGGTGCGGGCGCCGAAAGGATTCCGCGAGGCCTATGACCAGTTCCGCGCCGCGCACTGGCAGGGGCTGGCCGCCGAGCACGAGTACGGCGGGCAGGGCTTGCCGCACCTGCTGCAGATCGCGCTGTACGAGATGCAGTATTCGACCAATCAGTCGTGGGCGATGTATCCGGGGCTCACGGTCGGCGCCTATGAGTGCCTGCTGGTGCACGGCTCCAAGGAGCAGAAGGACCTGTATCTGCCCAAGCTCGCCTCAGGCGAGTGGACCGGCACGATGTGCCTGACCGAGCCGCATTGCGGCACCGACCTGGGCATGCTGCGCACGAAGGCCGAACCGCAGCCCGATGGCAGCTACAAGCTCACCGGCGAGAAGATCTTCATCTCCGCGGGCGAGCACGATCTGTCGGACAACATCGTGCATCTGGTGCTGGCGCGCCTGCCCGACGCACCCGCCGGCACCAAGGGCATTTCGCTGTTCGTGGTGCCGAAGTTCGTGCCGAGGGGCTCGGGCGCCGACGCCAAGGTCGGCACGCGCAATGGACTCCACTGCGGCGGCCTCGAGGACAAGATGGGCATTCACGGCAATTCGACCTGCCAGATCATCCTGGACGGCGCGACCGGCTGGCTGGTCGGCGAGCCGAACAAGGGCCTGAATGCGATGTTCGTGATGATGAACGGCGCGCGGCTCGCGGTCGGCGTGCAGGGGCTCGGCATTACTGAGGCCGCCTACCAGAACGCGGTCGCGTACGCGCGCGATCGAATCCAGGGCCGTTCGCTGACGGGTGTGAAAAGCCTCGACAAGCCGGCCGATCCCATCATCGTGCACGCCGATGTGCGGCGCATGCTGCTGACCGCGCGTGCGTATGCCGAGGGTGGTCGCGCGTTCGCGTATTGGGTTGCGTTGCAGGCCGACCGGCAGCTGCACCATCCGGACGAGGAGAGCCGCAGGTTCGCCGCCGACATGATGGCGCTGATGACGCCGGTGGTGAAGGCTCTCCTGACCGACAACGGCTACCAGTGCGCGACCGAATGCATGCAGGTGCTGGGCGGCCATGGCTACATCCGCGCCAACGGCATGGAGCAGTTGGTGCGCGACGCGCGCATCAACATGATCTACGAAGGCACCAACGGCATCCAGGCCCTGGACCTGATCGGCCGCAAGGTACTAATGGACAACGGTGCCAAGCTGCGCAAGTTCGGCAAGCTGGTGCAGGACTTCATCGAGGAGCACGGCGCATCGACCGAGATGAACGAATTCGTCACGCCGCTGGCGGACCTCGGCGACAAGGTGACCAAACTGACGATGGAACTCGGCATGAAGGCATTCCAGAACCAGGACGAAGCCGGGGCGGCGGCGACCAGCTACCTGCGCGTGATCGGCCACCTGTGCCTCGCCTACTTCTGGGCGCGGATGGCGCGCCTGGCGCT
>JBAIYN010000242.1:0-1792 GCA_037915775.1 Burkholderiales bacterium
AGACGCTTGACGATCTTGTCGCGGTTGTCCACCGCCAGTTGAACCTCGACGCCCGGGTGCGCCTGCGCGAACGGCGCCAGCAGCTCCGGCACGAAGTACTCGGCGGTCGTCACGGCGGCCAGGCGCAAGCGTCCGCGGCGCGCGCCCTTCAGTTCCGCCACCTGCATCTCGAAAGCCGACCAGGCGTCGAACATCCGGCGCGAGGCCTCGAGCAGCGCCGAACCGGCCTCGGTGAGCGCGATCCTTCGTCCGTGGACTTCAAACAGCGGCAGACCGGCGGCCTGCGCCAGCTCGCGCATCTGCACCGACACCGTGGGTTGCGTGGAGTGCAGCTCCGCGGCCGCGCGGGTGAAGCTGCGGTGGCGCGCGACCGCCTGGAAGACGCGCAACAGGTGCAGGGATGGGCGCATGAAAAGATAGATAGTTATCAATGAATATGATCATAATAATTCATTGGACTCAATGAGGTGCGACCGGAACAATTCGCAGCCGTCCGCGCCGCCTGGCGCATCGAAGAGAGAACCCGAATGACGCACGCCACACCCATCACGGTCGCCTACGGTGACGGAATCGGTCCGGAAATCATGGCCGCCACGCTGAAGATCCTGCAGGCGGCCGGCGCTCGCCTGAATCCCGAGGTGATCGAGATCGGCGAGCCGGTATACCTGCAGGGACATTCGTCGGGCATCCGTCCCGATGCGTGGGCCAGCCTGCGCCGCACGCGGGTCCTGCTGAAGGCGCCGATCACCACCCCGTCGGGCGGCGGCTACAAGTCACTGAACGTGACGATCCGCAAGACGCTCGGGCTGTACGCGAACGTGCGCCCCTGCGTCAGCTACGCACCGTTCGTCGCAACCAAACACCCCGAGATGGACGTCGTGATCGTGCGCGAGAACGAGGAGGACCTGTACGCGGGCATCGAGCACCGCCAGACCGACGAGGTGTTCCAGTGCCTGAAACTGATCACGCGCCCGGGCTGCGAGAAGATCATCCGCTATGCGTTCGACTACGCGCGCTCGCACGGCCGGCGCAAGGTCACCTGCATGACGAAGGACAACATCATGAAGATGACCGACGGCCTGTTCCGGAAGGTGTTCGATGAAGTGCGTGCGCAGTATCCGGATATCGCGACCGATCACTTCATCATCGACATCGGCGCCGCGCGGCTGGCAAGCCAGCCGCAGAAGTTCGACGTGATCGTCACGCCCAATCTGTATGGCGACATCATCAGCGACGTGGCCGCGGAACTGACCGGCAGCGTGGGCCTGGGTGGCAGCGCGAACATCGGCGACCAGGTGGCGATGTTCGAGGCGATCCACGGCAGCGCGCCGGACATCGCGGGACGCGGCACCGCCAACCCGAGCGGGCTGCTGCTGGCGGCGGTGATGATGCTGGTGCACATCCGGCAGTCGGAGGTGGCCGAGAAGGTGCACAACGCGTGGCTGCGCACGATCGAGGACGGCATCCACACTGCCGACCTGCATGGTCCGTCGTCGAACGGTTCGGCCGTCGGGACCGGCGCCTTCGCCAACGCGGTGGTCGCGCGCCTCGGCAAGGCACCGCGCCAGTTCACGCCGGTGCGCTACCTGAACACGCCGGCTTCGCCCTTCTCGTCGATGTCGAACTACGAGCGCAGGCGCCCGGCGCGCAAGGAAATCGTCGGGGTCGACGTGTTCGTGCACGCGGCCGACGTGTCGGCCGACCAGTTGGCGGAGCGGCTGAAGCAATTCGTGCAGCACCCGAGGTCGACCCGCCTGGAACTGCAGATGATCACCAACCGCGGCGTCAAGGT
>JBAIYN010000583.1:0-1599 GCA_037915775.1 Burkholderiales bacterium
CCGCCGTCCTCTGGCTCTGCGAACGGTCGGCATGCAGCGCCGCGCAGCGGATGCCCTTGGCCGCCAGGCGCTCGCCGAGCCGCTCGGCCCATCGCTTCGTGCGCACAAACACCAGGGCAGGTTCGCCCGACTGTCGCAGAAAGCCCGCAAGCCAGTCGGTCTTTTCCCCGCGCGGCACCACGTGGGCGATGTGGGTGATCGTCGACGCTGGTCCGCGTGTCTCGCCGACCTGCACGTACTTCGGCTGGCGCATGATCTGCGACGCGAGCGTGCTGACGTCCTGTGACATCGTTGCCGAGAACAGCAGCGTCTGCCGCTTCACGGGCAGTGCGGCCACGATGCGCTTCACGTCCGGCCAGAACCCCATGTCCAGCATCCGATCGGCCTCGTCGAGCACCAGCACCTCGACACCTTCGAAATTCGCGGTGCCGCTGTTCATGTGATCGATGAGGCGCCCCGGCGTCGCAACGACGAGATCTGTGCCGTTGCGGAGGGCGTGTGCCTGCGCCTCGTACGGGACGCCACCGTAGACGGCGATGCCCGACATGCCGATGTGGTAGGCGAAGCCCTGGAAGTCGTCCTCGATCTGGACTGCCAGCTCGCGCGTGGGTGCGAGCACGAGTACTCGCGTGCGCTGCGTGCGCTCCCCGGGGGGCGTCGCCCCGTCATGCGTCAACAGGCGCTGGATGATCGGCAGCAGGAACGCGGCGGTCTTGCCCGTGCCGGTTTGCGCACATCCGATGACATCCTCGCCCTGCAGCACGAGCGGGAACACCGCGCTCTGCACCGGCGTGGTCCGCACGAATGACCGATCTTCGAGCGCGCGACGCAGGCGCACGTCGAGCGGCAGCGACGCGAATTCGATGGGCGTGCAGTCGCAAACCGCGGGTTCAAACGCGAGTTCGGGACGGGTCTGCTGCCATGCAGAGGGTTGACCGGCCGCGGGCCGGCTGTTGCGGCGCGCACGTGCGGGGCGCCGCGAGTGCTGATGAGGAGTTGTGGTGGCTTCCAATTCGTTCAAGCGGGGGAGGGCGTCACTGAGGGAATCCCGTGAATGGATCCTGACCCGGACAGCACCTTGCGCTCAATTCTCCAATGACGGTCGGACCACTAACGGCCGACCTGAACTAGTGTCGCATACCAAGACGGGTTTAGCCAACTGAACCGCCCCTACACGAACTGGGTCAGCGTCGCCTCGACCAGGCGCGCCGCGCGGGGCGCGCGGTGCCACTGAACGAGGATCGTGCTCTGGTAGGTCCCCTCGACGAGGCCGGGACGGCCGCCATCGTCGCCGTCGGAGACGAGGAGGCTGACTGCGCGCTTCATGCGCAGGAACCGCGCTGCCGGGACCGCGAGGGTCCGCGTCAGCAGGCGGTCGACCAGCGACTCGCGCAGGCCGAGCCGGTCAACCAGCGTGTTGACGACGTGCACCAGGTCGTACTTCGCGTAGTCGAGGGTCTTGGCCGGCACTGCGCGCGGATCGGCGATCGCGTGCCGCGCCTTTTCCATCGCGAAGCGCAGCGGGTTGCGCAACACATCCAGCAGGTCGTGCCGCATCAACAGGGTCTCGTACTCGTTCACCGTCAGGCCCGCGTGGTG
>JBAIYN010000302.1:0-1683 GCA_037915775.1 Burkholderiales bacterium
GGATGATGCCATGTTCCAGCAAGGCAGTCAGCGTGTTGCGCGAATTGAGGTAGCGGCGGCGATCGGCGAGATCGGTTCGGGTCAGAAGCACCTGCGCGATCGTCAGGCCGTACAACCCAAAGATCTGTTCGTAGAGCGCCATGAGGCGCGGTTGGCCAATCGCCGCGAGCATCTGCTTGACGGGAAGGTCTTTGGGCAGCTGTCCGAGATTGAGACGCTCGCGCCCGGCCGCCATCGCGCCGGATGTGACGACGATCACTTCCAGCGTGGCGGCTCGCAATTGCGCGACTTGCTGCGCGATTTCCACCAGGCGGGGCGGGGCAAGATGCGATGTTCCGGCCGTCAGCGTGGACGTGCCGCATTTGACGACGAGACGGCGACAAATCATGGTTGAGTCTTGCCCGCTCGCTCAAGCCTGCGAGAGTGTTGTGGCGTGCAGTGCATAGGTGTTATTCTACCTGAAACGCGCCCGGTTTGAAATATAGTGCCGCGCTTGGCGTGTGCGGTCGCCGAAGGCGTGTGTCGCTCGGAACACCTGCACCCACCGCACGCCTTCCCCGGGACGCCCCCGACTCCTCGCCGGGGAGTCGGACAGGGCGTGTCCGCCGCTACGCGGCGGAGGCGCGCCTGGCGGGGTGCGGTGTGACACTTTGGCGACTTTGTGAAAGCCGTGACCCGCATCTATTCGCAGATTGACACGCGCGCGCAAACGCAGTATACTTGTTTTGGGCATATGCTCAAAACAAGCATCGGAGGCTTTCCCATGACGAAGATCTTTGTCCGTGAACGAACACGGGTCACCAAGGGCGAAGGCGTGCCGCGCCTGGCGGTAGTCGGCGTACAGGGCAGCGATCTGAAATTCTTCCAGGTGCACGTGCGCCGCTCGGAGTTGGACGCGATCGCGCAGGCGGTCGGCGCGGAAGTGGTGATGCTGCCGCGCGGCGGCGGCGCCTATGAGGATGAGGCCGGCGGGGGCAAGCGCCGCGCGGCTGGCGGCAAGCGGCGTGGAGCGCGCCATGCCGCGTCCGCGTAAGCGCCGCCGGTTGTGGCATGAACCACAACCGGCCATCTTCAAGCCGGTGGGCATACCGCTGCGGCAACTCGCGCAGATCACTCTGCTGCACGAAGAACTGGAAGCACTGCGCCTGGCCGATCTGGAAGGCCGCTATCAGGTGGAGTCGGCCGAACAACTAGGGGTGTCACGCTCGACGTTTCAACGCATCGTCGTCGACGCGCGGCGCAAGGTGGCACAGGCACTGGTGGATGGCGCGGCGCTGCACATCGAAGGCGGCACATTCCGCGTGGCGGCGGTCCGCTGGCAGTGCGCAGACTGCGGCCATCGCTGGGAGATCGGGCACGGCAGCGGCGAGGGACGGCCCGTGCAGTGCCCCGCGTGCGGCAGCACCTCCCTGCGGCGGCACCGCCAGCGCCCCTGGCGTTAGTTGTGCCTGACGTACAGACGTGTCCCCACGCATTCGCCTGCCAGCGCGCGCGCAATGTTGCCGCGCACCAGGCCATTGATAATGAACACTTCCCTGACGCTGCGCGCATGCTTCAAACTCTCCAGCATGCTGCGTTCCACGGCCAGGTCTGCCAGGTCCAGCGCCAGCAGTTCGTCGATGTCAATTTCAGGAATGAACTGCGCGTCAGGATCTTTCTTGGGATCGGCCGTGTACAGCCCGT
>JBAIYN010000574.1:0-2810 GCA_037915775.1 Burkholderiales bacterium
AGCGGATTCGGCACCTCGCCCGCGACCGGCGTGCGCGCGCGACCGGTCATCTCGAGGTCCGGGATCGCGTCGAGCAGCATGCGCGTGTACGGGTGGCGCGGCGTGGCGAAGATGCTGCGCTTGCCGGCGAGCTCGACGATCCGGCCCAGGTACATCACGCCGACGCGGTCGGAGATGTGGTGCACGACCGCGAGGTTGTGCGAGATGAACAGGTAGGTGAGGCCGAGTTCGCGCTGAAGGTCCTTCATCAGGTTCAGCACCTGCGCCTGCACCGACACATCGAGGGCGGACGTCGGCTCGTCGCACACGAGGAACTCCGGATGCGTGGCGAGCGCGCGCGCGATCGAGATGCGCTGCCGCTGCCCGCCCGAGAACTGGTGCGGGTACTTGTCGCGGTCCGCTGGCGCGAGGCGCACCTGGGTCAGCAGTTCGTCGACGCGCGCCTCGATCGCGCGCGCGTCCCGCAGCAGCCCGTGCGTGCGCAGCGGCTCGGCGATGATGTCGGCCACGCGCCAGCGCGGGTTCAGGCTGGCGTACGGATCCTGGAAGATCATCTGCAGCTTCTGCCGCAGCTCGCGCCCCGCCGCCGAGCTGATCTCCTTCAGGTTGTGTCCGAAGAACTCGATCTCGCCACGCGTGGGCTGGTAGAGCCCGACCAGCAGGCGCGCGACGGTCGACTTGCCGCAACCGGATTCGCCGACCAGCGACAGCGTCTCGCCGCGCCGGATCTCGAAGCTCACGCCGTCGACGGCCCGCAGCAGCACGCGCGGCTTGCGCTCCAGCATGCGGTTCAGCCAGGGCGGGGACACGTCGAAAAACCTGGCGAGATCGTGCGCGCGGACGATCACGTCGCCGCGCGCAGGCGCCGCGGCCGGGGTTGATTTCAGCACCGCGTTCATTCGTCGTCGGGGCGGATCACGGTGCGGTAATGATCGATCTGGCTGGCATCGCCGTCGAAGTACCTGACGCTCGCGCGACCGCCGCCGGCCGCCGCCTTGTCGACCGGCAGCACCGTGTTGTAGTCGTTGATCTGGCTGGCGTCGCCGTCGAAGTAACTGGCGTCCTTGCGCTGCGTGCGCAGCGCGTCGGGGTCGTGCAGCCAGCACGCCGCCTCGGACGTGCCGGCCGGCATCAGGTCGGGGCGCAGGCGCCGGCAGCGCTCGAACGCCTGCGGGCAGCGCGGATGGAAGGCGCAACCCGATGGAATCGCGTTCAGCCGCGGCATGCTGCCTTCGATCTGCGTCAGCCGCTCGGCATCCTGCGTGAAGCTCGGGATCGAGCCCATCAGGCCGGCCGTGTACGGATGCTGCGGCCGATGGATCACGTCCGCCACCGGGCCGATCTCGGCGATCCGGCCCGCGTACATCACCGCGACGCGATCGGCGGTTTCGGCGATCACGCCCATGTCGTGCGTGATCAGCATCACCGCGGTGCGCTTTTCGCGGCACAGGCGCTTCAGCAGCGTGATGATCTGCGCCTGGATCGAGACATCGAGCGCAGTGGTCGGCTCGTCGGCGATCACCAGTTTGGGTTCCGCCGCGAGCGCCAGCGCGATGACGACACGCTGGCGCATGCCGCCCGAGAACTGGTGCGGATAGTGATCGATGCGCCGATCGGCCGCCGGAATCCCGGTCGCCAGCAGCAGTTCGATCGCGCGCCGCCGCGCCTCCGCCATCGACACGTGCAGGTGCGTGGTGATCGTCTCGACGATCTGCTGGCCGACCGTGTACAGCGGATTCAGCGACGTCAGCGGGTCCTGGAAGATCGCGCCGATCTCGCGGCCGCGCACCTTGCGCATTTCCTCGTACGGCAGATTGTCGATGCGCAGGCCGTTCAACTTGACCTCGCCGCCGGCGATGCGCCCCGGCGGCTCCAGCAATCCGATGATTGCTGCACCGGTCAGCGACTTGCCGGCGCCGGATTCGCCGACCACGCCGAGCACCTCGCCGGGCGCGATCGACAGCGAGACATCGTCGACCGCGACCAGCGTGCCGCGCCGCGTCGGAAACTCGATCCGCAGGTTCCGGACTTCGAGAAGCGGAGTCGTCATCGTGATCCGTGATCGGTGATCCGTGATCGGTGACGACCACCGGCGCGGACCCAACGGATCACGAGCAACGGATCACACATCACGAGTTCTTCCCGCAGCCGGCGATCGGCTCGCTGTAGTTCACGCGCGGCTCGAAGTCCTGCGACAGCGCATTCTGCTTCTTCGCCTCCAGCCAGTAGCGCGTGCAGGGCTTGACGTCGAGCGCCAGCGTGCGCTGCTCGCCGTAGCGGAATCCGGCGACCGGCGGGCCCTGCACGACGATCTTGTGCACGCCGGGGTCGATCCGGAGCGGCTGGTAGCCCTGCTGGATGTAGTCCTTGTCGTCGACCCGGATCACCAGCACGTCGAATGTGTTCAGTTCCGACTTCAGCCAGCGCTGGCCCTGGATGTACGAGAACGGTTCAGTCGCGCAGCCGGCCAGTGCGAGCGCGCCGAGCACGAGAATGGACAAAAGTTTCATTGCAGCCTCCTTTGCAGCCCACGTGGCGACACACCCAAGCTAGCAGAGGACGCGTGCATTTTCCGTAACTTTTTCTTTCCGGCCGCTAGCGCAATTTGGGATTCAGCGCGTCGCGCAGCCAGTCGCCGAGCAGGTTGACCGATAGCACCAGCAGGACCAGCGCCACGCCCGGGAAGACCGTGATCCACCATTCGCCCGAGAACAGGAATTCGTTGCCGATCCGGATCAGCGTGCCGAGCGACGGCGTGGTCGGCGGCACGCCGACGCCGAGAAACGACAGCGTGGCCTCGGTGATGATCG
>JBAIYN010000061.1:0-3626 GCA_037915775.1 Burkholderiales bacterium
TGGCGGCGTTCCAGCTCTGGCCCGCCATTCCCATCGGCGCGAGCGTCTTGCCGTGAAACCACTCGGTAAAGCGCCAGTCATCGAGGCTGTTGACCCGTGCGAGCCTGGACAACTCGCCGCGGGCCAGTTCAGTCATGCCCAGCATCGCCAGTGCCAGTACCCAGAAGCCGCCGACGAAGGGCCAGATGCCGCCGTTGTGATACTGGTACGGATGATTCTGCCGATGGCGTTCCATGTAGCCGCGCCACAGCTCATGCTCGCGCGTGATCGGCTGGATCGTCACGCGGACGGGGTACGGATCGGCCACGCCCGCGGCCAGCAGCGTGCTGACGATTTCGTTCGCGCGCGCATCGCCGGCGAGCCCGCACAGGATGGCCAGCACGTTGCCGAACACATCGCCTTCATCGCCGGCAAAGGACAGATTGACGAAGCTCAGGTACAGGCCTGAGTGTTGCCGCCCGCGTGCCGCGTAATGCCGAAGCAGGCGGCCGCGCCGGTAATCGGGCAGATCGCGACCGAACGGATGGAACAGGTGGTTGAAGTGATAGCGCGTTTCCTCGAGTCGCGGCAGGCCGAAGCGGCGCTTGACGAGGTACCACAGCGCATTGGAGTAGAGCACGAAACCGGAGCGCGGCATGATGTCGGCCCAGTCGCTCGCCTCGTTCTGCTGCAGCAGGAAGAAGCGCTGATGCTCCTGCGCGAGCAGCCACTGCAGCGCGCGCGCGATGCCGGACTGCCAGCGCATGCCGATGGCATGCGTCGATGACGAGCGGCGCGCATGATCGACGGCGATCAGCCACCACAGCGTCGCATCGATGCAGCCGAGATACCAGAAGTCGGCGTCCTTTCCCTCCGGATCGACGTACTTGGGAATCTGCCCGTTGGGTGCCTGCAGCGCCGCGAGTGCATCCAGGCCGGCGACCGCGCCCTTCTCCAGCGCCGGCACGCCGCTGCCGATCATCGCCAGCGCGCACACCCCGGCATCGCGGCCGAAGATGCGCGTGTAGCTGCGCGCTTCGGCGGCCTCACTGCGACGCGCCGCGAGAATGCCTTGCGGGGTGAGGTTGTCTTCGAGCAGCCGGAACGATCTGCGCGCGCAGGCTTCGACGAGGTCCCCGCCGGCCGGGGCCGCTGCGGGCTGCCGTGCTGCGGGGCCGCGCTTCAAGCGGCGCCGACCCGCTTCGCCAGCACCACGGCGTCGTCGACGCCCTGGTAGTAGCCGTGCAGCACGCGGGCCTGCTCGAAACCCTGCTGGCGATAGAACGCCCGCGCAGCGGCATTTCCGGCGCGCACCTCGGCGCGAATCCGGCTGATTCCGGCGGTCCGCGCCGTCACCTCGAGCCACGCGAGCAGCGCCGAGCCGATGCCGTGGCGGCGACGCGCCGAATCGACCGCCAGCAGCAGCAGGTGCGCGTCGGTATCGCCGTAGGTCATGATCGCGAAGCCTAGCCGGCGGTCGCGTTCGCGCGCGACGATCGTGTTGGTCACCGGGTTGAGCACGCTCCTGAGAACGCGGCCGGGCGTCCACGTCCAGTCGAGCCCGCCCTCGATCGCGTCGCGCGACAGCGATGCGATCCACTCAGCGTCGGGGCGCCGTGCCAGGCCGATGTCGCAGCTCGCGATCATTCGACCCGCGCGCCGCGCTCGCGCAGCAATGTGCGCAGCACCGACCGATGGCAGTGCGATTCGTTTTCGCAGTAGCAGCCGACCGAAAAGTCGGCGTGCTGAGACAGCAGCGCGAGCACGTCGAGGATGCGCGCATTGTCGGAGGCAGCCATCTCGGTCCGGTACTTCCTGCGGAAGGACTCCCACTCGCGCTCGGTGCGCGCGCTCTGGCCCAGCTTGACCAGTTCCGCGCTCGGCGCGAGGTTGGGGAACCACACGTCGTACCAGTTCTGCCTGGCGAATTCGCTCTTCGGCACCCCGCGCGGCGGGCGCCGCACGGTGCCGAGCCGCGGGCCTTCGCCCGGTGCGCGCGGCGTCCCCAATCGAACTACCCGGATCGTCATCGTTTCCCCGCAGGCGTTGCCCCGCCTATTCTGCGCGCAACGACTCGACCGGGTCGAGCCGCGAGGCGCGCCGCGCCGGCAGCACGCCGGCGGCGAGCCCGATCGCCGCGGCGACGAGCAGGGCCAGCACCGCGTACAGCACCGGCGTATGCACCGGCAGCGCCGGCACCGCAGCGTGGATTCCCTGCGCCAGCCCGACGCCGAGGGCGAGGCCGAAGGCGCCGCCGAGCGCGGCGAGCACGATCGCCTCGCCGAGAAACAGGCCGAGGATCGTGCCCCGCTGCGCGCCGAGCGCGAGCATCAGTCCGACCTCGCTGGTGCGCTCGGCCACCGCGATCGTCATGATGGTGACGATGCCCACGCCGCCGACCAGCAGCGAGATGCTGCCCAGCCCCGCGACCGCCATCGTCAGGATGTCGAGGATGTTGCCGAGCGTCTTCAGCATCTCTTCCTGCGTGGTGATCGTGAAATCCTCGCGTCCGTGGCGCGCGGTCAGCAGCCTCTTCGCGTCGGCGGCCACCCGCGCCGCGGACGCGCCTTCCGCGTACGAAAGGTGGATCTCGGTCATCCCGTCGCGGTTGAAGAGCTCCAGTCCGCGCGCAGCCGGGATGTACGCGGTGTCGTCCAGGTCGATGCCGAGGAACTGGCCCTTCGGTTCGAGCACGCCGATCACGCGGAACTGCAGCCCGCCGACGCGCACGCGCGCCCCGAGCGCGCTGTCGGCGCCGAACAGTTCTTCCTTCAGCTTCGGGCCGAGCACGACGAAGTTGCGTGCCTCGCTTTCCTCCTCCGCCGGCAGGAACTGGCCGACGCGCACGTGCACGTTGAACACCTTCAGCATCGCCGCGTTGCCGGCGAAGATCATCGTGCGGCGCACGCGGCTGTTGCCGGACACTTCGGAATTGCCGGACACCGTGGGCACGACCGCCACCACGTTCGGGATCCTTTCCAGCGCGCGTGCGTCCTCGAACGTCAGCGGGCGCACCGAGGCGGGCAGTCCGGGCGGGCCGCCCGATGCCTCGACGCGCCCCGGCGCGATGCCGATCACGTTGGTGCCGAACTGCGAGAACTCCTCCAGCACGAAGCGGTGGATGCCCTCGCCGATCGAGGTCAGCAGGATCACCGCGGCGATGCCGACCGCGATGCCGAGCAGGGTCAGGAAGCTGCGCAGCCGGTGCGCGGTGATCGCACGCAGCGCGAGGAAGACGGCGTCGCGGGCGATCATCGCTTCGCCAGTGCCAGCACCGGGTCCAGGCGCGCCGCGCGGCGCGCCGGCATCACGCCGAAGATCAGCCCGGTGGCGAACGCGGTGCCGAGCCCGGCGAGCACCGCCCAGTCGGGCGGATAGGCGGGAAACGTCGGGTACAGGTAGCGGATCACCCATGCCCCCACGTGGCCGAGCGCGAAGCCGACCAGGCCACCGAGCGCGGACAGCAGCGCGGCTTCGGTCAGGAAAGCGCCCCGGATCGCGCGCGGCGTGGCGCCGAGCGCCTTCAGCAGCCCGATCTCCGGCGTGCGCTGCGTGACCGATACCAGCATCACGTTCATCACCAGGATGCCGGCAACCGCGAGGCTGATCGCCGCGATGCCGGCCACGCCGACCGTCAGCGTCCCGAG
>JBAIYN010000613.1:0-5277 GCA_037915775.1 Burkholderiales bacterium
GCGACCGCGGCGCCAGGCGAATCATCGCGGGCAAGGGCGCAACTGGAAACGCAGCGACGAGCGGCGAGTACTACTACACCGACGATCATTACGAGAATTTCCGCCGCATACGCGAATGAGCGAGGATCGCCCGCCGATGAACAAGAAGCGCCCGCCGATTTCTCTCGCCGACCTGCCGGCACACTTCGTCGCGGCCCGCAGTTCGGTCGATACGGAGGAACTGCGGCGCTGGGCCAGCGAGGCAGGGCAGCGCTTCGTGCTCGCCGATCTGTCCGCCTGCGACGATCGCAAGGCGGTGTTGCAGGAGATTGGCCGCGCGTTCGCGTTTCCGGACTGGTACGGGGCGAACCTGGATGCGCTGTACGACTGCCTGACCGATTTGGCCGAGCCCGGCGCAGCGGGTCTGGTTGTCGTGCTCGATCATTTGCCGCGCACTGCGCGCTTCGACAAGGATCAGCGGACGCGGCTGCTCGACGTTTTCCGCGATGCGCTGGAACCGTTCTCGGAGGCCGGCGTCCCGCTGCGCGTGTATTACCGCTGATCCCGGTCGTCCCCGACGGCCGACTGGCCCGTCGTTTGTCTACCGGCCGTGATCGGCAGCCTTCGCGACGGCGTCACCATGCAGGGTTTGAAGCGCGGCGAGGGCAGCCAGTGCTGCCGTTTCGGTACGCAATACCCGCGGTCCCCAGCTCGCGGCAACGAATCCGCGTTGCCGGGCGAGCTCTAGTTCTTCAGTCGTGAATCCGCCCTCCGGTCCGACCGCGATCGTGGTGGTCGCGGACTTCGCAGACGCCAGCTGGTTGTCCGCACCGGGCGCAAGGACGATCCGCTGGACCGCCTTCGCGGCCGACAGCGCGTCGTCCAAGGTTGGCGCGAACGTCACTTCCGGCAGCCGATTGCGCCCGCACTGGCAGCAGGCGGTCACGACCGTCTCGCGCCAGTGTTCGAGGCGGCGCGCCAGTCGATCGTGGTCGAGGCGTACCACGCTGCGCGTTGCAGGCGCGACCGCGATGCCGTCGACGCCGAGCTCGACGGCCTTCTCGATCACCCAGTCGAGCTTGTCATTCGCGATCAGCGCATGGATCAGCATGACCTGCAGCGGAGATTCGCGCTCGACCGGGATGTGTTGCTCGATCGATGCCTGCGCGCCCGGGCCGATGCGAGCGGCATACTCGCCGCCTTTTCCATTGAACAGGACGATTGGATCGGCGTCGCGCAGCCTGAGCACGCGCTGCGCGTGATGCGCGACCGCCGCCGGCAGCGGCACGCACGTGCCGACGGCCAGGTCACCGTCGAAATAGAAACGCGGCGCGGCGCTACGCGGCAAGCTTGGTCGCTACCGCCGGAGCCGCGTCGGTCATTTCCCTGACAAACGTCGGCAGGCAGAACAGCGCGGCGTGCACCTCCGCGTTGTAGTACTTCAGCCCTGCCAGCCTGCGCTCGCGCATCCGCTGCGTCACCGCCTCGCTCGACAGCGCGCGCGGGTTGGCGCTGTCGCTCGCGATGCCAAGGCACCACAGCGACCCGTACAGCGGAATGAAAAGCGCCATCGGGTGCACCTGCTTGAACACCTTGCGCAGGTTGGCGGCGTTCTTCCTCACCGTCGCCGCCTGGTAAACCGGCGAGCCCAGGTGCATCGTCATGATGCCGCCGGGACTGAGCACGCGCTGGCACATGCGGAAGAATTCTTCCGAGTACAGGCGGAACGCCGGCGTATCGGGATCGGTGAGATCGAGCACGACGAGGTCGAACTTCTCGGTGCAACTTTTCACGTACTCGAAGCCGTCGCCGAGCTTGATCTCCAGGCGCGGATCATCGAGCGCGCCCTTGTGGATCTCGCGCAGCCACTTGCGGCTGATGTCGATCACGACCGGGTCGAGTTCGGCCATCACGATGCGCTTCACGCTCGGGTGCTTGAAGATCTCCTCCGACGACCCGCCGTCGCCGCCGCCGATCACCAGCACGCTCTGCGGGTTCGGGTGCGTGAGCAGCGCCGGGTGCGTCATGCACTCGTGATAGACGAATTCCTCGCCCTCCGAGGTCATCAGCCGGCCGTCGAGCCGGAACAGCTTGCCGAACTGCTGGGTGTCGTAGACCTCCACGCGCTGGTACGGCGACTGGATCGTCGCCAGTTGCGCCTTCGCGGTATAGCCGTAGCCTGAGTGCGCGTTCAGCCAGTCGAAGATCAGTTCGTCCTTCTGCTGTCCGGCCTGCGCCAAACCCTTGAGCCCGGGCGCTTCGGTCCGCGCGGCGGCCGCCGCGTCCACCGAAGTGGCCGACAGATCGCCGCGGTTGATGCGGTTGACGACCTGCTGGCGCGGCCGGAACGCGACCATCAGCGTGTCGAACAGCTGCTGCGCCTTGCCCGAATTGTCGTCGGTGAAATTGCACACGTAGACGTCGAGCGTGACGCCGCGCCGCTCCGGCCAGGTGTGGATCGCCAGATGCGATTCGGCCAGCAGCACGGTGCCGGTAATGCCGCCCGGCTGGCCCTGCCAGTCGGGAAACACGTGGTACTTCTCGTCGACGATCGTCAGCCCGGATTCGACGGTCGCGTCGTGGCAGAGCTTTGAAAGCGTCGCAAGATCGGTGAGAAGGCTGGCGCTGCATCCGCAGTCGAACAGATCGCCAGTCAGGTGAAGTCCTTGCATCTTCGTCCCCCAGCAGGTCCGCCCAATCGACCTGAATCACGGCTATGAACCGCAACCCATCGGCCCGGGACCCAGCGCTGGTGCGCGGCGCTGGATCAGTGCAGTGAAACCACTGCGTCGATTGGATCTGGCGGGGGAGAATTGCCAGCTTTTCTACGACAAGGACTGGCGCCCGTTGCTTCCGGATTTCCGGACCGAAATTTGAGCGCGAATGCTAAAGGAAATCGCCGGTCGATGAAAGTGATGCAGAGCAATTTCTTCTTGAGTCGCGCGCCTAAATTGCGCTCAGGCGTGCGGGCGCGATGACGCGCGGCGCAGAGCAGTCGCCTGATAAACTTTCGCGTCGACTTCGAGCGCCGTACACCGACCGCACGGCCGGTTCCAGCAGATCCCGACCCCATGTCCGAACCCTTCGCCGCGACCGGCAGCGCGCTTCAGCGCGACATGTGCAATGCCATCCGCGCGCTCGCGATGGATGCCGTACAGAAGGCCAACTCGGGTCATCCGGGGATGCCGATGGGCATGGCCGAGATCGCGCTGGCGCTGTGGACGCGGCACCTCAGGCACAACCCGGCCAATCCCGGCTGGGCGAACCGCGACCGATTCGTTCTTTCGAACGGACACGGCTCGATGCTGCAGTACGCGCTGCTGCACCTGACCGGCTACGACCTGCCGCTGCAGGAACTGATCAACTTCCGCCAGCTGCACAGCCGCACGCCGGGGCACCCCGAGTTCGGCATCACGCCCGGCGTGGAAACGACGACCGGCCCGCTCGGGCAGGGCTTCGCCAATGCGGTGGGGATGGCGCTCGCCGAAAAGCTGCTCGCGCTCGAGTTCAACCGCCCCGGCTTCGACGTCGTCGATCACCACACCTACGTGTTCGTCGGCGACGGCTGCCTGATGGAGGGCATCTCGCACGAGGCCGCGTCGCTGGCCGGCACCTGGAAGCTTTCCAGGCTGATCGCGATCTACGACGACAACGGCATTTCGATCGACGGCGAGGTCAAGCACTGGTTCACCGACGACACCGCGGCACGCTTCCGCGCCTACCGGTGGAACGTGATCGGACCCATCGACGGCCACGACGTCGACGCTGTCGATGCGGCGATTGCGCGGGCGAAGGAGAGTGACAGGCCCACCTTGATCCTCGCCAGGACCGTGATCGGCAAGGGCTCGCCGAACCGTGCCGGAAGCGAAAAAGCGCATGGCGAGGCGCTGGGCGAAGCCGAAGTCGCCGCGACGCGGGCGGCGATCGGCTGGAAGCATCCGCCGTTCGAAGTGCCGTCCGAGATCTACGCGGCGTGGGACGCTCGGGCGGCAGGTCGCGAGCGCGAGCAGGCGTGGCAGCGCTTGTTCGACGGTTATGCGCAGAGGTTCCCGACCGAGGCGACGGAGCTGCTGCGACGCCTGACGGGGAAACTGCCGGAGAAGTTCGGCGCGACGGTGTCCGGCGCGCTTGCTGCAGCAGCCGGCAAACGCGAGGCGGTCGCCACGCGCAAGGCGTCACAGCTGGCGCTCGAGATGCTGGCCGAAGCCGTGCCTGAAATGCTCGGCGGCTCCGCCGACCTGACCGGGAGCAACCTGACGCGCTGGAGCAAGGCGATCACGTTGCACACGGACGGCGAGATCCAGCCGGGCCGGTATGTGCACTTCGGCGTCCGTGAATTCGGCATGAATGCGATCGCCAATGGCATCGCGCTGCACGGCGGCTTCATTCCCTTCGTCGGCACTTTCCTCGTCTTTTCCGACTACGGCCGCAATGCGCTGCGCATGGCGGCGCTGATGAAACAGCGCGTGATCTTCGTCTTCACGCACGACTCGATCGGCCTGGGCGAGGACGGCCCGACGCATCAGGCCGTGGAGCACGCGGCTTCGCTGCGCGTGATTCCGAACATGGATGTCTGGCGGCCGTGCGATACCGTCGAGACGCTGATCGCCTGGGCGTATGCGCTCGAACGGAACAACATGGACGATCGGGGGCCAACCAGCCTGCTGCTGTCACGGCAGGCGGTGCCTTTTGTGGCCGGGGATCGAGATCCTGCCGCGATCCGCAAGGGCGCCTACGTGCTCAGCGAGGCAGCCGGTGGCATGAAGCACGCGCGCGCAGTGCTGATCGCGACCGGCTCCGAGGTCCCGCTGGCCATCGATGCGCAGAAGAAGCTCGCCGAGCAGGGCATCGCAGTACGCGTGGTGTCGATGCCTTCGACGACCGTGTTCGATCGCCAGAGCGTCGCCTACAAGTCGAGCGTGCTGCCGGAAGGGTTGCCGCGCGTGGCGATCGAGGCGGGTGTCACCGACTTCTGGTGGAAGTACGTGCGCGCGAGCGGCGCGGTGCTTGGCGTCGACCGGTTCGGCGAGAGCGCGCCGGCCGGCGCGGTCTACAAACTCTTCGGCCTGACTAGCGACAACCTCGTCGCCACTGTCCGGGCACTCTTGAAACAGGGGAAATAGCCATGACGATCAAGGTTGCGATCAACGGTTACGGCCGCATCGGCCGCAACATCCTGCGCGCTCACTACGAGGGCGGCAAGAAGCACGACATCCAGATCGTTGCGATCAACGACCTGGGCGATACCAAGATCAACGCGCATCTGACCAAGTACGACACCGCGCACGGCAAGTTCCC
>JBAIYN010000248.1:0-4572 GCA_037915775.1 Burkholderiales bacterium
AGGTAGTTGTCGTTGCCCCAGATGATGCCCTTCTCGTAGGCGTGCATCGTGCGCGGCATCTGACCCGAAGCCTTCGGTTTGTATGCCCACTCAGCCGCCTGCTGCAGCTTGGCGACCGGGATGCCGGTGATCTTGCTGCCCTCCTCGAGCGACAACTTGTTCGCCGCAACCGCGGCCTCGAAGCCCCTGGTGTTCTTCGCGATGAAGTCGCGATCGATCCAGCCTTGAGCGACGACGTGCGTGAACAGCGTGTTGAAGAGCGCGATGTCGGTGCCGGGCTCGATGTCCAGATGCAATACGTTGTCCTTGCCAGCCACCTGCTCCGCGATGGCCACGGTCGGCGTGCGGCGCGGGTCGACGATGATGATTCGGGTCTTCGGCGTCGCCTCGCCGGGGAACCGCTGCTTCTTCTTGTCGGCCGTCGTGCCCTGCAGGTTTGGCACCCAGTGATTCAGGAAGTAGTTGGTCTGCGTCTCGTAGGCGTTCGTGCCAATCGCCATGATGACGTCGGCGAGCTGCGCATCCTCGTACGAGTTGTTGAGCTCCCCGACACCCATCTCGCGCGTGGCGTGGCACTCGGAGTTGTAGGCCGGGCGGTTGTGGATGCGAACCATGGGCGTCTGCAGCGCAGTGAACATGAGCTTGCCGCTGCCCCAGGTGTTCTCGAAGCCGCCGCCCGCCCCGCCGTGGTCGAACGCGGAGAACACAACGCCACTCGGTCCGTCCTTGTCCAGCGTCCGCTTGATCACGCCGGCATACACCGCCATCGCCGTGTCCCAGTTCGTCGCCACCCACTGGTCGGCCGCATAGAGCATGGGATCGCGCAGACGCTGCTTGGTCAGCCCGTCAGGCGTGTACATGTACGAGGCCATCTTGCCGCCTCGCGTGGACGACAGGCCGCCGTTCACGACGCATGCTTTGTCGGGCACGATCATGATGTTTCGCCGCGTGCCGTCGCGGTCGGTGACCTGATTGGTCATCGCTGGCGTCAACGTCATTGCGAGGGGCGGCATCTGCTTGCGGAAGTCCACTCCGAGCGCGTTCTGGTTCGGCGCGCGGCCGCCCTCCTGGCCCTCTGGCCATGAGTAGACCTGGTAGCCACATCCGACGATGCAGAAGTGGCAGGTCATGTTGGATTTCGTTGCGCCCACCGGGGGCAGCGTGATGCGGTCAGAGCTCATCGCGGGCCTCCTAGAGAACGTTGGCCTGGCGGCCGTAGATCAGTCCATCGACGCCGGTGGCGGTAATGGCACCGGTCTTCTCGTTGTAGTCGAGGCGCACTCGAGGCAAGTTCTCGGTCGCCTGACCACACACCATCTGACCTGACTTCTCCGCGTCAAAGATGCTGTAGTGACAGCCGCAGCGGAATGTGTTCGTTCCCGAGTCGTAGGCGACAGGGCAGCCCATGTGCGTGCACAGCGTGCTGTACGCGACGATGTCCTTGTCAGGGCCGACGCCGCCCGGCACTGGAGCGCCGAGCTTTACGGCGACGCAAGGTGACGACGCGTCCGGATAGTTGAAGTTCAGGGGCGTGCCACGCGTCATCTTGCCGGCGGTCGCCACGGCCGTCTTCGGATACGGGAGAACGGTGCGGCTGGTGTCCGCTCCGGTCGCCGCAGCTGCTTCCGAGGAAGCGCCGGCAACTCCGCCGCCCAGTGCGGCTGCGCCGCTCACCTTCAAGAAGATACGGCGCGAGACGCCGCTGTCGTTGCTGCCCATAATGCCTCCTCGTAGTTGTCGTCGTGGCAACGGGGGACAATGACCGCAAGGGTCATTCCATCGCGCCGCAGCATGCGCAACTCCTTGATTGCTTGGCGCTAGACCGGAACTGTCGTGAGCAAAGGGTGGGGAGAAGGTGACTGTGCAGGTGACTGGCGAGCGAGGGGCGTTACCAAACCGAAACCGGCGACGAGCGCTCGGAGCAGCGGTCGCGACTGCAGTTGCGGCCGCAGCGAAAGCGACTGCCGCCACAACACCCCTTAAATTTGGGACGACTCCCGTCTTCCTGGATAACCAGATCGCGTTGCTCGGCCTCTGGCAGCGCTATCTCGAGCAGCGCCTCGGCCGCCCGGTGCAGTTCATCCAGCGCGGCAGCTACCGGGAGATCGTCGATCTGTTGCTCACCGACTCCGCGGACGCGGCGTGGATCTGCGGATTTCCGTTCCTTCTTTACGAGCAACGCGTGGACTTGCTAGCCGTCCCGCGCTATCAGGGAGGTCCGCTTTACCAGTCCTACTTGATCGTCTCCGATCGCGATACGACGACGCGGCACATCACGGATCTCAAGGGTCAGGTCTACGCGTTCAGCGACCCGCTCTCCAACAGCGGCTATCTCGTCCCGCGCGTCGAGTTGATCCGCGCCGGCACTCAACCCACCGAGTTTTTCCGGCGTGCCTTCTTCACATTTGCCCACCGCAAGGTTGTGGAGGCCGTTCAGGTCGGCCTCGCCAACGGCGGATCGGTTGACGGTTACGTGTGGGATACGTTGTTGAAGCAGCAGCCCCAATCAACCAGCGGCGTACGCGTCGCGTGGCGATCGCCAAAGTACGGCTTTCCGCCGCTCGTGACGCGCTCGACACTGGCAGCAGGCGAGCGCGAAGCACTCGCCCAGGCGCTCTTCGAGATGCCGAAGTCGGACGCCGGAAGGCAACTGCTGGAGCGCCTGAACATCGAAGGGTTCGAGCGAGGGGAGGTGCGAACCTTCGATGGCATTCGGGACCTGATTCGCATCTCCTCGCGCGTCGTGGAAGGTCCGAAGGCGTGAAGCTCACCGACCTGAGTTACCGGATCAAGATCCCGCTGGCCATCAGCGCGGTGATCTTGCTGACGGAGCTTGTCGTTTCTACCGCGCTGGTCACCCGAGCCCTCGGTGATGCGCGAAAGGACCTGGAAGCAAGCGCGCGGAATCTCACGACGGTCCTCGCGCGGTCTTTGCGCGATCCCATGGTGCGGGACGATCTCTGGCAGGCTTTCGAGGTCATTCGGACGCCGCTCGTCGCCCGGGCCGCCGACAATCCTCTTCAGGACATCGTCGTCCTCGACGATCAGGGACGCGTCTTCGTGGCGAGCGATCCGCAACGAATGCCCGTCCTGGCGACGGCCGAAGCGCTCGACGAACCGCTGGCATCCCTGGCAGGACGGCACACGCGCGACTTCGACTTTCTTTCTCTAAATCGCAGGAGCGGAAGCGAGATCGGCGCGGCGGGCCCGATACTGGCAGACGACGGCACGCGGCTCGGGACCGTGCTGCTGTCGTTCGACTCGGCGCGCTACTACCACCGTGTCCGCTCCACGCTCGTCGATCTTGCGTTGATCAGTCTTCCAGGGATGCTCTTGCTGATCCCGCTCGGCTGGTATTGGGGCAAGCGGATGGCCGAGCCACTGGTGAAGATGGCGCAGGCCATTTCCCGCGTCGGAAAGGACGCGCCGGCAGCGATCGCCGCCGACTTGCCCGCGGAAAGCCGCGACGAGATCGGCACGCTCGCGCATCGCACACGCGGGATGCTCGATTCCTTGACCCGCAAGGAGAGCCTCGAGCGCGAGATGATCGCTTCGGAGCGACTCGCGGCGGTGGGACGCGTTTCGGCGGCAATCGCGCATGAGATCAACAATCCGCTGGGCGGGATGCTCAATGCGATCGACACGGTCAACCGCCATGGCCAGCCCGACGGGTTCACGCGAAAGACGCTGGGCTTGCTTGAGCGCGGGTTGCAGCAGATCCGGTCGACCGTGAGCGCGCTGCTCGTGGAGGCCCGCCTCGATTCGCCGCTCCTCAAGGCGCAGGATTGGCAGGATCTGCGCACGCTGATCGAGCCGCAGGTGGGCGCGTTACGCATCACGTTGCAGTGGGACGTCGAAGAGAACCCTCTCGCAGCGCTTCCACTGCCGGCCCATCTAGTGCGACAACTGGTCTTGAACCTGCTGCTCAATGCGGTCAAGGCAACGGGTGACTCTGGTGCTGTCGCCCTTGCCGTGAAACGCGAAGAAGGACGGTTGACGATCAGCGTGGGGAATTCGGGCCCGCCCATCCCCGCGGATGTGCGCGCAAGGCTCTTCGAGCCGTTCGTCGCGTCGTCCCGCCTCGAAGGAGACCGCGCCTACGGGCTGGGCCTTTGGGTCTGCTACCAGATCGTGCAGCAACTGCGGGGTACGATTTCAGTTGAGAGTGCCAGTGGGTGGACACGCTTCACCGTATGCCTGCCGATCGAGCAAGGCAACGCGATCACCTCCATGGCACCGAAGGAGACATAGATGGCCCGCATCTGCCTGATCGAAGACGATCCGATCATGGGTGAGTCGCTTTCCGACCGCTTTCTGCTGGAAGGCTTCAGCCTCGATTGGTTCAGGCAGGGAAGCGCTGCGCTGGAAGCGCTACGTGCGGAGTCCTACGACGCGGTGGTGAGTGATGTTCGCCTGCCAGACATCTCGGGCGAAGACGTCTTCGTCCAGGCTTCCCGCGACACGGCTTCTGCCCCTCCGTTCCTCTTCATGACGGCGTACGCCTCGGTGGACCGAGCGGTGGAAATGCTCAAGCGCGGCGCGCACGACTATGTCACCAAGCCTTTCGACATC
>JBAIYN010000473.1:0-10232 GCA_037915775.1 Burkholderiales bacterium
TCTGCGTCTCCATGATCTCGACGCCGACGATCGAACCGTGCGGCAGTCCCTGGGACGCGAGCGTCCGGCGCGCCTCGTGCACCTTGGCGGCGGGCACCAGGATCGTTCCGCCGTCGGCGTTCCGGTAGGCGATGTTCATCTGCGACAGCGACGAGATGATCGCGCCGCCGTCGCGGTCCGAAAGGTTCGTGAACAGCACGCGATAGCTGGGGCTCGCGCTCCACATCCAGGTCGCGACGATCAATGCCACCAGCGCCGCCGCGCTCAGCAGCAGCATGCCGATCGCGCGCGGGGAAGACAGGCCGAACAGGTTGGGTGCGGGCTGCACGGTGCTTTGAACGACTGCCGTGTTGTCCATGAAATTCGACTTTCGACAAAGGCGTCCGAGGCGGAGCCGTCAGTGGCTGACCCGCGCATTATTCGGGCGACTTTAGGGTCCGAAAGCGCTGATAAGGCGGCCAAAATCCGGTCCATCTCGGGCGCTGTAGGCCGTTTTCCTACGCGTGAGTACGGTGCCGATTTGACGGGCAATCGGCCGTCATCTCGACGCATCAGAACCGGCGCGCGCCTTCTAACGTGCGCGCGACACATCGTTTCGCTGTCTTGCGCGGAGCCCGTATGGACATCAAGGGAATCAACAGCCAGATCGCCAATGCGGTCGGATCGCTGGCGGCCAAGACGCCGGTTGGCAGGAGCGGGCCGGATTTCGTCGCCTCCCTCGACGCGGCGCTGAAGGAAGTCAGCCGCGGCCAGCGCGATGCGACCGAACTGCAGCGCCAGTTCCAGCTGGAGAACCCCAACGTCAGCCTCGAGGAAACGATGATTGCGATGAACAAGGCGCAGCTGTCGTTCCAGGCGGCGGTGCAGGTGCGCAACAAGCTCGTGCAGGCGTACGAGCAGGTGATGAACATGCAGGTGTGAGGCCGCGGCGCCGCGCTGGCCTGATAGCATCCCGGACGGAGCCGTCGCATGCGACGGATGGCGGGAATGGCAGGCCGGACATGGCGGACGAAAGCAAACGCGGCGAACGAATCGATCTGAACGAGGCCGAGCGGCTGGTCGAGGCGCTGGAGCGAGACCTGGCGCGCGCCCGGCGCGGCGAGGTCGACGTCGGCGACCTGCGCGGCGAAGTCGAACAGCTGCGCAGCGCGCTGGCGGCCGACGAGGTCGTCCACGCCGACGTGCACCGGGGCCTGCTGGGCGTGCGCAACCGCCTGCACGCGCTGGGCGACGAACTGTTCGACGATGCGCTGAAGGCCGGCGATTACATCGCGCGCCTCGGACGCCTGCTCGGCATGTAGCATCGCTGCGTCACCGAACGGCGGAGGGCGCCGATGCAATACGTGAATCTGGGTGCCAGCGGGTTGAAGGTCTCCCGCATCGCGCTGGGCATGATGACCTACGGCACGCCCCAGTGGCGGCCCTGGGTGCTCGACGAGGCCGGGGCGCGACCGATCGTGGCGCGTGCCGTCGAGCTTGGCATCAACTTCTTCGATACGGCCGACCTGTACTCGGCCGGCATCTCGGAGGAGGTCACCGGACGGCTGCTGCGGGAATTCGCCACGCGCGACGAAGTGGTGATCGCCACCAAGGTGTTCTACCCGGTCGACCTCGCGTTCCGCGGCAGCGGCGGCAGTGCGGCGGCGCCGCGTCCCAACCGCAGCGGGCTGTCGCGCAAGCACATCCTGGCCGCAATCGATGCCAGCCTGACGCGGCTGGGTGTCGACCACGTCGACCTGTACCAGATCCATCGCTTCGACCGCGACACGCCGGTCGAGGAGACGATGGAGGCGTTGCACGACGTCGTGCGTGCCGGCAAGGCGCGTTACATCGGCGCATCGAGCATGTGGGCGTGGCAGTTCGCCCACATGCAGCATGTCGCCGAGCGGCACGGCTGGACGAAGTTCGTCTCGATGCAGAACCACTACAACCTCGCCTACCGCGAGGAGGAGCGCGAGATGATTCCGCTGTGCCGGTCGCAGGGGGTCGGATTGATCCCGTGGAGCCCGCTCGCGCGCGGCTTTCTCGCCGGCAATCGCGCTCGCGACGACAAGGCGAGCGGCGCTACCACGCGCGCGCAGACGGATGAATTCGCACAGCGCTACTACTACCAGGAGGCGGACTTCGCCGTGGTCGACGCCCTGACCGCGCTGGCGCAGGAGCGGGGCGTGTCGAACGCGAAGCTCGCCTACGCGTGGCTGCTGCATCGCCCCGGCGTCAGCGCGCCGATCGTCGGTGCGAGCAAGGTGTGGCAGCTCGAGGAGGCGGTGGCCGCGCTCGACGTGAAGCTTTCCGCCGAGGACATGGCCCGGCTGGAAGCGCCGTACCGGCCGCACCCCGTCCTGGGGCATGCCTGACGGCGCGGGCCTACCGCATCCCAGGCAGTAGGATGTTCCGCAGCTTTTCTTCCAGCATCGCCTTGGTGAACGGCTTGACCAGGTAGCCGCTGGCACCGGACTGCGCGGCCTGCACGAGTTCCTCGCGCCTTGCCTCGGCGCTGAGCATCAGGACCGGAATCGCCTTCAGCGTCTCTTCGGACCGGATCGCTCTCAGCAGCTCGAAACCGTCCATTCGCGGCATGCGGATGTCGGAAACCACGATGTCGAACCGGCTCGATTTCAGCATCGCCAGCGCAACCATGCCGTCCTCCGCTTCTTCGGCGTTGCCGAAGCCGGCCTCGCGCAGCAGGTTGCGCACGATGCGGCGCATGGTCGAGAAGTCGTCGACGATCAGGAAGCGCGGCTCCGCGGCCATGCCTCGCTCCCCACGCAATTCACGTCATTCCGACGGTGACCGCGGCGGCGCTCACCGGGAGCCCGATGCCGCGGCCGCGGCGTCCTGATCCGCGGGTGCCGCGGACTGCGGCAATGCCTGCTGCAGATCGTCGGCGGTGCCGGCCTCGATCTCGCCATTGGCGCGATTCAGGCGATCCTCGGCCAGCTTGTTCAGCACGATGATCGAGATGCGGCGGTTCAGCGGGCTGCGCGGATCGTCCTTGACCAGGGGACTCGAATCCGCCAGGCCGACCACGCGCACGATCTTGTCGGTGTTCATGCCGCCCGCGACCAGCTCGCGGCGCGATGCGTTGGCGCGATCGGCCGACAGTTCCCAGTTCGAGTAGCCGCGTTCGCCGCCCGCGTAGGGCGCGGCGTCGGTGTGGCCGGACAGCGCCACCTTGCTGTCGACATCGTTCAGCACCTTGCCGATCTCGTGCAGGATCTCGCGCATGTACGGCTGCAGCACGCTGGAGCCAAGCGCGAACATCGGCCGGCTCAGGTCATCGACGATCTGGATGCGCAGGCCGTCGGGCGTGATCTCGACGCGGATCTGGTTGCGGAACTCCGCCATCTTCGGCGACGCGAGGATGGCCGCGTCGAGCCGCTGCTTCAGCCTTTGCATGCGTTCGCGCTCGCTCTTCAGTTGCTCGGCGCGCTGCGCGTTCGGACTGCGCTTGCTGTCGTCGGTGTTCCCTTTCTTCACCTGCCCGACGGTCTGCGTCAACGAGGGTCCGCCGCCCTGGATCAGCGACGTGGCGTCGCCCGCGCCCGAGCCGCCGCTGAGCGCGACCTTCAGCGGCGACTGGAAGTACATCGCGATCCCCTGCAGGTCGCCCTTGGTCGTCGAGCCGAGCAGCCACATCAGCAGGAAGAACGCCATCATCGCGGTCACGAAGTCCGCGTAGGCGATCTTCCAGGCCGCACTGTGGCCGCCGTGGCCGGCCTTCTTGATCCGCTTGATGACGATGGTGCTCTTGGCCTTTTCGCCGGGGGTGGACATGGGTCGTGATCCGTGATCTGTGATCCGTGATCGGTTGCTCGTGCGCCGTGATCGACGGATCACGGATCACGAGTCACGGATCACCGCTTTTGTTTGACGTGCTTCTCCAGTTCGATGAACGTCGGCCGCTCGGTCGAATACAGGACCTTGCGGCCGAACTCGACCGCGACCGCCGGCGCATAGCCCTGCAGGCTGGCGAGCAGGGTCGCCTTCACGCATTGCAGCTCCTTCGCTTCCTCGTCGGCCCGCTGCTCGAGCAGGGCGGCGAGCGGGCTGACAAATCCGTAGGAGAGCAGGATGCCGAGGAAGGTGCCGACCAGCGCGCTGGCGATCATCGCGCCCAGTTCGGACGGCGGCTTGCCGACCGACGCCATCGTCTTCACCACCCCGAGCACCGCGGCGACGATCCCGAACGCCGGCAGCGCATCGCCGATCTTCTGGATCGCAAGTGCGGGCGCGACGGCCTCGTGATGATGGGTATCGATCTCCTGGTCCATCAGGCTTTCGATCTCGTGCGGGTTCATGTTTCCCGACACCATCATGCGCAGGTAGTCGGTGATGAACTCGAGCAGATGGTGGTCGGCCGCCACCAGCTTGTGCTTCTGGAACAGCGCGCTCTTCTTCGGGTCCTCGACATCGGACTCGATCGCCATCATTCCCTCTTTGCGCACCTTGGTCAGGATGTCGTACAGCAGCGCCATCAGCGCGAGGTAGCGCGCCTTGGACTGCTTCGACCCCTTGAACACGCGCGGCAGCGCCTTCATGGTCGCCGAGATGACCTTGTTCGAGTTGCCGACCAGGAACGCACCGACGGCGGCGCCGGCGATCACCAGCATCTCGTGCGGGACCGCATGCCCGAGCACGAGAAAGTTGCCGCCGGTGATTGCATACGCGCCCAGCACGCAGGCGAGGACGACGACATAACCGATGATGACGAACATTCCCCGTCAGCCCTTCTTTAGCGGGACACGCGCGCAGGACGCAGGATCGAAGTGCGGTTGCACGTTCCCTGTTTCGGCAACCGGCCGGAGCAACTTGAATCCGGCGGCGCCGCCCGGGTTCGGCCGCCGCGTGATTTGTCCTTGCGCGGCGGCGACTTGGCGGGATGCGCCGAATTGACCGGTCGATCGCCGCTTTCTCTTCGCTTAGAAAAAAAGAAACCCGGCGCGAGGCCGGGCGAGGTCGGAGGATTCTTGCCGGGACTGGCGTCAGTGCACCAGTTCCTCGAGACGGTGCGCGGTGCCTTTGCCCTTGCCGGCGCGCGCGGGCGGTTCGCACAGGCCGCAAACGTAGTCCTTGGTCAGGTCATAGGTGTGCGTGACGAACTTCCCGCCGCACTTGCAGCAGGGGGAAAGGGTGACCATGCCGGCGTCGACGAATTTCACCAGCCGCCAGGCGCGGGTGACCGACAGCATCGGCTCTATTGCCTGCGCCTTGATCTGCTCGAGGTACAGCTCGTAGGCCTTGATGATCGTGTCGATTTCCTCGAGTTCGGTCGTCTTGTTCAGGTACTCGTAGATGTTCAGGAACAGCGACGAGTGGATGTTCGGCTGCCAGGTCATGAACCAGTCGGTCGAGAACGGCAGCATGCCGCGCGCCGGTGATTCGCCCTGGACTTCCTTGTACAGGCGCAGCAGGCGCTCGTACGACAGATCGGTCTCGGATTCCAGGACCTGCAGCCGTGCGCCGAGCTTGATCAGCGCGATCGCGCGCTGGATCTGCTGACTTTCGGAAACGATGCTCTTGATTCTCATGTTCGGTCTCAGTCTTCAAGCGTCACCACTCGTAGGGAGGGCGGGGGGAGCACGACGGGCAAGCCGGGCCCCGTCGTTCCTTACCTGCCCCGCGACGGGGCTCCGATGCCGCCTCAGGCGGCGTCGGAGAGTTGACCTGCCATCACGATGTTCGCGTGCAGGCCGGCAACGGCACCCGTGCCGGTGGCCTTGGACTTGCTGTGGCTGGTCAGCAGGCCCCAGACGATGTCGTCGTCGAAGCGGAAGCGGCAGATCAGCTGGTTGGCGCCCGCGATCCGCATCAGCTGTGCCGGCGACAACTGGTCGATCACCTGGGCGACTTCCTCGCTGATTCCCAGGCGGTACAGCGCCTGCGCCTTGTCGGCGCGGATCATGTGCTGCGCCAGCACCAGGTACGCCAGGTTGACTTCACGCACTTCGTCGAGCAGTTGCTCGTTGGGGAAGGAGACGGCATTCACGGTCGATGACTCCATATGGAAGGATCGGTGGTCCGATCGAATTGCGCTGCGAAGTGATTCCATTGTGTCGATCGAGCGAAATACCGCAAATCAGTAGATCACTCATTCTTGTGTCGGCAACGCGCCGACAGGGCTGTAGGCCGGATTCCTACAGCGACGGCGACGCGCATCGAGGGCGCTCCGGTTGCGCCCGACACGCGCGAACTGCGCCCGATTTGCGGCGCTTTTCGGCACATCGAAGGCTTGACGCCGGCAGTCGCCGTAACGGCCAGACCTAAAGTTCGTCCCGCGAGGCTCCGATAAGCAGGCTAACGCGGCACCGACTGGCATCGACTCCGGACCGCGTGGCCCCGAGGGTGCCACTGAAAACGGCAGCCGCTAGGGGGAAAGGTGAAACAGCCGATCCGATAGCGGCTGCTTTGGTCAAACTTGAAAAGGAGCTTTCGAAATGTCAAGCATCAATACCAACCTGATGTCGCTCAACGCCGCGCGCAATCTGAACTCGTCGCAAGGCGCGATGGCGCTCGCCGTGCAGCGCCTGTCGTCCGGTCTTCGCGTCAACAGCGCGAAGGACGACGCGGCGGGTCTGGCAATTGCCGAGCGCATGAACGCGCAGATCCGCGGCATGAACGTCGCGATCCGCAACGCCAACGACGCGATCTCGCTCTCGCAAACGGCAGAGGGAGCGCTCGGGACGGTCGGCGATATGCTGCAGCGCATGCGCGAACTGGCGGTGCAGTCGGCAAACGCCACTAACGGTACCGCCGACCGCAGCAGCCTGGACGCCGAGTATCAATCGCTTGCGTCCGAGATTGGCCGTGTGCTCACGAACACGAAGTTCAATGGCCTTGCGATTCTTGGCGCGGACGCGGGCGCCCAGGCGTTCCAGGTCGGCGCCAACAACGGCGACACGATCACCGTTACGACGACCAACATGTCGGCCGATGCGAGCATCACCGCTGCAACGGGTGGCGACGTCACGTCGGTTGCAAACGCCAACACGGCCCTGACCAACATCGACGCGGCGCTTGGCAAGGTCAACGGCGAGCGCGCGTTGTACGGCGCGACGCAGAGCCGTTTCGACGCAGTCGTCAACGGCCTGCAGATCTCGGTGGAAAACCAGACCGCCGCGCGCAGCCGGATCATGGACGCTGACTACGCTGCCGAGACCGCGAACCTGACCCGCGCGCAGATCCTGCAGCAGGCTGGCACCGCGATGCTGGCGCAGGCCAACCAGGCGCCGCAGACCGTCCTGGCGCTGCTCAAGGGCTGATACCGGGTCCAAGCGAAGCAGATCGGGCCGCGCAAGCGGCCCTTTTTGCGTTAGGCCGTGCGACCAATTCCACCTAAAGACTTTCGCATTTCTGCCGATTTAGCAGGCGAAAGGGCAGCAACTCTCCAGCTACCGCCATGAGAATCGAGTCCAGCCTTCCTCCGGTCGGTCCGGACGCAGGCGCCACGGCGCCAGCGCGACGGACGGTGGACGGTCGCTCGCCTCCGGTGCAGCCCGCCGCTGCGGCCAGCGCTGAGCTCGCGCTGCGCGAGGCCAATCGCGCGCTCGCCGAAAAAGGCAGCGAATTGGCCTTTGAATTCGACGATGCCTCGAAGCGCGTGATCGTCAAACTCATCGACACGCGTACTGGCGATGTGATTCGGCAGTTTCCGTCGAAGCAGATGCTGGCGATCGCGCGTGCACTGGACCAGGGACGCCCAACGGGCTCATTGGTGTCCAGCGACGTCTAACCCGAAACAGGAATCCGCGGAGGCGCCGGATGGCCGTTACAGCAACAGGTTCCAGCAGTATCGATGTGGCATCGATCGTCAGCCAGCTGATGACGGTCGAAAGCCAGCCGCTGGTCCGGCTGCAGCAGCAGCAATCGGCGGTGCAGGCGCGGCTGTCGGCGTTTGGCCAGGTGCAGAGCGCACTCTCCACGCTGCAGGCGGCGCTCGACAAGCTCAGCAGTGCAAATACGTTCGGCGCCGCGCAAGCCAGCTCCAGCGGGGATGCCGCCACGGCGTCCGTCAGCGGAACGCCCGCGCTCGGGCAATACTCAGTCGCAGTCACCCAGCTTGCGCGCGCGCAGTCGTCGGCCTCCGATGCGCTGGCGACCAGTACCACCGCGGTCGGAACCGGCAGCCTGACGTTGCTGGCGGCCGACGGCAGCACACTCGGCACGGTGGCGTTCGGCGGCAGCGGTCAGCCCGCGACCCTCGCCGACCTCAGCGCCGCGATCAACAACCTGAACGTCGGCGTGCGCGCGAGCATCATCACCGACAGCCAGGGCGCGCGGCTGGTGCTGACGTCGAAGGACACCGGCACGGCCAATGCGTTCAGCGTTCAGGTGAGCGGCGGCACGACCGAGCTTGCCGCGCTCGCGACGCCGAAGCAAACCGCGCAGGACGCGCTGTTCAACGTCAACGGGATCGACCTTACCTCTTCCTCGAACGTGGTTCAGGGAGCGATCGACGGCGTGGTGCTGAATCTGGTCAAGGCACCGCCCGCGGGTTCACCGGCGGGTACGACCACGAACGCCCAGGTCGTGATCGGCCAGGACGCGGCGTCGATCAAGAATGCGGTCAACGACTTCATCAACGCCTACAACGCGCTCGACAAGCTGTACGACACGCTGACCTCGTACGATGCGACCACGCGAACGGGCGCGGTCCTGAACGGCGACACGTCGATGCGATCGCTGCAGAGCAGCCTGCGTTCGATGGCGCTCGGCACCCGGACCGCGGCCAGCGGTGAACTGACGCGGCTCGCCGACGTCGGAATCTCGTTTCAGCGGGATGGCACGCTGAAGCTCGACGACACGACGTTCGGGCAGGCCCTGGCGGCCGATTCCGGCAAGGTGGCGCGCCTGTTCACGACGACATCGACGACCGACGCCGAGCAGGGCTTTGCGGTTCGCCTCGGCGCCCTGGTCAAAGGCTTCACCGACGTCACCGGTTTGATCACGACCCGGCAGCAGAGTCTGCAGGCGTCGATCCGCGATCTGACCAATCGGCAGACGGCGATGCAGGATCGCCTCGATCGGATCAAGGAGCGTCTGACCACTGAATACAGCAAGCTCGACGCGCTGCTGGCATCGCGGCAGGCGCAGAGCGACGCACTGGCCAACGCGCTGGCGGGCCTGCCCAAGATCACGATCACGTCGAGCAGCGGCAATTAGGTCGAACGGGTCGTGAAATCCGTGTCATTTCGGACTTAACCGAAGCGCGGTTGGGGCCGAAGAACAATTGAGCCCCGTTTGAGCGAGGAAGCCGATGACCGGATTTGCCACGAATGCGTACCGGAAGGTCCAAGTCGAGACGGGCGTGACGTCGGCGGATCCGCACCAGCTGATCCTGATGCTGTACGACGGCGCGCTCGAGGCACTGAAGACCGGTGCCGCCCACCTGGTGGCGGGACGGATCGCCGAAAAGGGGGCCGCGCTTACGAAGGCGATCCGCATCATCGACGAGGGTCTGAAAGCCGGCGTTGATCGCAACGGCGGCGGCCAACTTGCATTCCGGCTGCTCGATCTTTATGACTTCATGACGATGCGGCTGCTGCAGGCCAATCTGCGCAATGACCGCGAAGCCCTGATGGACGTGGCGCGCTTGCTGCTGGAACTGCGCGGGGCGTGGGCGCAGATCCGACCGGCATCGAGCGCCGCGTCCAACTCTGCGCCCGCACTCGAATCCGCGGCCCCGCCGCGCGGGCTCGCGGTGCTTGCCTGAGATCACTGGCGGAATACGTCGAATGTGCCCTCCCGACAACGGTCTGTTCTTTGCCGATGAGTCGATGCGGAGCAGCGTTCCGCGGCTGATCCACCGCTACGAAGCGATCGCGCTCGCGAGCCGCTGCATGCTGACCGCCGCGCGGCGCGGCGACTGGGACGAAGTTGCGCGCCTCGAGGGGCGCTGCCGCGAGCTGATCGACCAGCTGAAGGCGGCCGCACAGGCGGAGCAGCTCGACCCGGACGACCAGCGCATCCGCGTGCGTCTGCTGCGCAATATCCTTGCCGATGACGCCGAAGTGCGCGCGCGCGCCGAGCCGTGGCTTGTCCAGCTCGAGCGACTGATCCTGCCGGGGCCCGCGCAGACGAGTCCCGGCGCATAGACGGCAATGGACCTCACCGCGATCGTCAATGCGACGCGGCGAGTGCCGGCAGCCGATCTGCGCGCCACGGGCGACCGGCTGGCGGTCACCTTGCGCATGCTGGTCCCGCTCGTCGAGTCGGTCGGCTCGATGCCCGAG